>NZ_BAAAIF010000015.1:0-166138 GCF_039525925.1 Streptomyces javensis
GGCGACCCGCCTGGCCCTGTCCGGCGGCTCCGGGCCCGGCGGCGCGCTCGCTGCGTCGGGTGCGGGCGGTGGACGGGTCGTCGTACGGCTGGTCGCCGGGTGCCGAGGGGCCCCGGCCGCGCCCGGCCGCGTCGCCGCGCGGCCCGGTGTTCGTACTGCCGCTACTGCCGCGTGGCCCAGGGGCCGCGCCCGCAGCGGGCCCCCACTCGTCGTCGTTTCGGCGGCCGTAGGGGCTCGGCCCGCCCTGGGGCCCGGTGCCCGCGTCGCCGTGTGGCCCGGGGGGCGTGCCCGTGCCGGGGCCCCAGTCGGCCTCGTTCCGGCGGCCGTGGGGGCTCGCCGCGCCCTGGGCGCCGGTGCCCGCGTCGCCGCGCGGCCCGTTGCTCGTGCTGCCGCTGCTGCCGCTGCTGCCGCTGCTGCCGCGTGGCCCGGTGCCCGTACTGGCGCCACCGCCGCGCGGCCCGGGGGTCGCGCCCTCACTCCAGCCGTCGCCATCCCCATGGGCGCCAGCCCTGCCGTGGGTCGCGTGAGACTCGTCACCGGTCTGGCCCACCCTCGTCCAGCCCGTGCCGGGGTGGCGGGTGGGAGGGGTCCAGGGGCCCTGGGTGGTGTCGGTGGGGGCGGTCGGTTGGGGGGCGCCGGTCCAGGGGGCCTTGGTGTGGGTGGGGTGGTCCCCGGCGGGGGTGACGCGGAGGTGGCCCTCGCCGTCCGCCTGGACGGGGAGGCGGGTGGGGGCCGAGGGCATCGCCGATGCCGTGGAGGGGACGCGCAGCCGCAGGGCGGACTCGCCGATCCGCAGCAGCGCCCCCGGCTCCAGGGGCACCGGCTGGGGGCCCACGGGGACGCCGTCGGCGGCGGTGCCGTTGGTCGAGCCGAGGTCCGCGATGGTCACGCGGCCGTCCTCGGCGACCGTGACCGCGCAGTGCAGCCGGGAGACGTCGGGGTCGTCCAGGGGGACGTCCGCGTCGGCGGAGCGGCCGATGCGGACCTGGCCGCCGTGCAGCAGATGGACGCCGCCCGCGTCGGGCCCCGCGACCACGTCCAGGTGGACCGTGGCGTCGGCGACGGCGGTCTCGGGCAGGCCGGGGTAGCCGGGGTAGTGGTCGGAGTCGGGGTCGGCCGGGCCGTGCAGGGAGAGCACCGCGCCGTCCACCAGCGGCGGTTCGCCGAGCGCACAGCGCTGTGGGTCCAGCCGCTCGCCCCCCGCGTACAGCACCACCGCGCCGCCGCTCCCGCCGCCGACGCCCCCCGCCTCGTACCCGGCGGCGGCGACCGCGTCGGCCAGCCCGCCCGCCACGGCGCCGAGTGCCGTGCCCGCGGGGGCGGTGACCAGGACGTCCACCGCGCCCACGAGGGCGTGCGGCCCGGACGCGGGCGCAGGATGGTGGCCGGAACGGCCCGGGTGGGCGCTGCGCGGCCCGAGGACGGTCAGCCGAATCTGCATCGCCGTCAACGGTCCCTTCTGTCCGGGGGGCCGGGCAGGGGTGCCGACCCCCACCACCGCCCCCAGGCCCTTCGGCACGTACAGGTCCGTACGGGGTCGTACGGGTCACGGAGCGTGAGCCTCCCGCCGCTCGGCGCTTCCGTGCTGCCTGCATCCTCGCACCTGCCACCGACACTTCGCCCGCCGCCCGGCGCTACATGATCTTGATTGCTCGGCTAGTCGGCCGAAACTGGCTGATTGCGACCGGAACGGCCGCCCTTGAGCCGTCCTCGATGCGGCGGAGATGCGGCGGAGATGCGGCGAAGATGCGGCGGAAGCCGCCCCTCCGTGACTCTCGGCGCCCGTTTGAGCGTCGATTGAGCGGTCAACAAGCGACCCGGACCAACGTTGGCAACCATCCGTCCGGATCACACGTCTTCCCCCGCGGCGGACACCCCACCGGGCACCCCACCGGGCACCTCACCGGCCCCACCGGAGACCCGCGCGGCCACCCCCACCGGACCCTCGTGTGGTGATCGGATAGGGCTCACCGTGCGTCGCCATTACAGTGGGGCGGACGAGCACGACAAGTCGAGCACCAGAGCAGACCCACGCAGCAGATCACCCAGCAGACCAACGCAGATCACCGATGTAAGACCACGATCAGGGAGCGCATGACGTGCGGCCGGTAGGCAGCAAATACCTGCTCGAGGAGCCGCTCGGGCGCGGAGCCACGGGCACCGTCTGGCGAGCCAGCCAGCGGGAGACGGCGGGGGCCGAGGCGGCCGTGGCCGGGCAGCCCGGCGAGACCGTCGCGATCAAGGTCCTCAAGGAGGAGCTCGCGAACGACGCGGACATCGTCATGCGCTTTCTCCGCGAGCGCTCGGTGCTGCTCAGGCTCACCCACCCCAACATCGTCCGCACCCGCGACCTGGTGGTCGAGGGTGATCTGCTGGCCCTGGTCATGGATCTGATCGACGGCCCGGACCTGCACAAGTACCTGCGCAGCAACGGCCCGTTCACCCCCGTGGCCGCGTCCCTGCTCACCGCTCAGATCGCCGACGCGCTCGCCGCCAGCCACGCCGACGGTGTGGTGCACCGCGATCTGAAGCCCGCCAACGTGCTGCTCGCGGGCACCGGCGAGGGCCAGGAGATGCACCCGATGCTGACCGACTTCGGCATCGCGCGCCTCGCCGACTCGCCCGGCCTCACCCGCACCCAGGAGTTCGTCGGCACCCCCGCCTATGTGGCGCCGGAGTCCGCCGAGGGCCGTCCGCAGACCTCCGCGGTGGACATCTACGGCGCGGGCATCATGCTCTACGAGCTGGTCACCGGCCGTCCGCCGTTCGCCGGCAACACCGCCCTCGAGGTGCTCCACCGCCACCTCAGCGAGGAGCCGCGCCGCCCCTCGACCGTGCCCGAGCCGCTGTGGACCGTCATAGAGCGCTGTCTGCGCAAGCGGCCCGAGGAGCGCCCCAGCGCCGAGAACCTGGCCCAGGCGCTGCGCGTGGTCGCCGCCGGTGTCGGGGTGCACGCGTCGGCCGCGCAGGCCGAGGCGGCGCTCGGCGAGGCCGCGCGACTCGCCCCGGACCCGGCGCCCGCGCCGGTCCCGGACACCGCGCCCGCGGGCTCGGCCGACCCGACCCAGGCGCTCCCCACGAACGCCCCGGGCGGCACCCCCTCGTACGACCCCGCCGCGGCCACCAATGTGATGCCCACCACAGGCGCGAACGCCGGGGCCAACGCCGACCCGACCCAGGTGCTGCCGAGCGGCTCAGGACCGGCCGGGGGCGCCGACCCGACGCGCGCCATGCCGCCCGTACCGCCCGGTGGGCCCGGCCAGGACGATCCGCACCCCTGGCAGAACCAGCTGCGCGCGGCCCGCGACCGCAATGAGCAGACCCAGGTCCAGTACCTCGACCCGAGCGAGGACCCGCTGCGCCGCCGCCCCCACCGGGCCGCGCCGCAGCAGCCGTACCAGCAACAGCAACAGCAGTACCAGCAGCCGCAGCAGTACCAGCAGCCCCAGCAGCCGCCCCAGCGCCGGCGGGGCCGCCAGCAGCCGCCGCCGCAGCAGTACCAGCAGCCGCAGCAGTACGCCCCGGCGCCGCACCACCCGCAGCAGCCCCAGCCGCAGCGCTACGCCCCGCCGCCGCAGCAGCCGGAGCCGCGCCGCGAGCCCCGGCAGCGGGGCTCCAACCCCAACCGGATGAAGATCCCGGGCCTGGGGTGCCTCAAGGGCTGTCTGTTCGTGATCGTGGTCCTGGTCATCGGCTCCTGGCTGGTCTGGGAGCTGAGCCCGCTCAAGGACTGGATCGCCGACGGCAAGGGCTACTGGGACGCGGTCTCGGGCTGGGCCAAGGACATCGGCAACTGGATCGAGGACCTCGGCGGCCCCAGCGGCCCCGGCAGCTGATCCGCCGCCTCGGCGGACTCGACAGCTGATCCGCCGCCTCGGCGGACTCGACAGCTGATCCGGTCCGGGGTCCGGACCCGAACAGGGCCGGACCCCGGACCCGTTTCCGACCCCGTGACTCCGCCTCCGCACCTCCCACTCCGGTGATTTGTCGACATCCGAAGGGTGTTTTCCGCCGCAGAAGTGACAGTTGGCGTTGTCTGGTGCACCCAACGCGCCAGTAGCCGCGTAGCTTTGTCGCCAACGTGCCCCCCTTGTCGGAGGATTCGGAGCAGTCTTGTCACGGAAGATCGGCAGTCGGTACACCGCGCATCAGCTCCTGGGGCGCGGCAGCGCCGGCGCGGTGTGGCTGGGTGACGGGCCCGAGGGACCCGTCGCCATCAAGCTCCTGCGTGAGGACCTCTCCTCCGACCAGGAGCTCGTGGAGCGCTTCGTCCAGGAGCGCACCGCACTGCTCGGCCTCGACCACCCCCGGGTGGTCGGGGTGCGCGACCTGGTGGTCGACGGCAATGACCTCGCACTGGTCATGGACCTGATCCGCGGTACGGATCTGCGCACCCGCCTCGACCGCGAGCGCAGGCTCGCCCCCGAGGCCGCCGTCGCGATCGCGGTGGACGTCGCCGACGCGCTGGCCGCCGCGCACGCCGCCGGGGTCGTCCACCGCGACGTCAAGCCGGAGAACGTGCTGCTGGACATGCAGGGCCCGCTCGGCCCCGGCGGTGCGCACCCCGCCCTGCTCACCGACTTCGGCATCGCCCGGCTGGTCGACGAGCCGACCCCGATCCGCGCCCAGCCCGCCCGCGACCGGGCGTCCTCCCAGGGCCGCTCGCCGAACCCGCGCAGCGTGATCGGCACCCCGGACTATCTCGCCCCCGAGATCGTCGAGGGGCTGCCGCCCCGGGCCAGCGTGGATGTGTACGCCCTGGCGACGGTCCTGTACGAGATGCTGGCCGGCTTCACGCCCTTCGGCGGTGGCCACCCGGGCGCGATCCTGCGCCGCCATGTGACCGAGACCGTGGCGCCGCTGCCCGGGATCCCCGACGAGCTGTGGCAGCTGCTCCTCCAGTGCCTGGCCAAGGCGCCCGCCTCCCGGCTGCGCGCCTCCGAGCTGGCCGCCCGGCTGCGCGAGCTGCTGCCCGGCCTGGCCGGATATCCGCCGCTGGACATCGACGAGCCCGATGAGCAGCAGGAGGGCGGCGAGCGGGAGGGCGCGGAGGCCGAGACTCCGCACCGCGGTGTCTCCGTCCCCGCCTCCGGGCCCGCGCCGCATACGCCCCCGCGGCGGCGCGGCGCGGTGCCGCTGGTCCCGGGCGCGGTGCCGGACTCCAGCCGCGAGACCCACACCAGCATGCGGGTGCCCAGCGCGGACGAGCTCGCGGGCGGCGCCCACGGCACCGCGCGCGCCCCCCGGGTGCACGGCCAGCGACGGGCGGGCTCGGCCCGCAACCCCGCGGTCGCGGGCGCGCTGCGCCGCCGCCGGCTGAAGGTGGCCGCGGTCACCCTGGCCGCGCTGGTCGCGGTGGGGCTCGGCGGCTGGCTGGTGGCGAGCGGCGACGACGGCGGCGGTCCGCCCAAGGGCGGCGAGCACTCCGCCTCCCAGGAACCCGGTACGCCATGACCGGGGACGGTCAGTCTGCCGTAGCGGTTACGCTGGTCCCGTGGCAGTCGTCGATGTATCCGAAGAGCTGAAGTCCCTCTCCTCGACCATGGGGTCGATCGAGGCCGTCCTGGACCTCGACAAGATGAGGGCCGACATCGCCGTGCTCGAGGAGCAGGCGGCGGCCCCGTCCCTGTGGGACGACCCGGAGAACGCGCAGAAGGTCACCAGCAAGCTCTCCTATCTCCAGGGGCAGCTGCGCCGGGCCGAGGAGCTGCGCGGCCGGATCGACGATCTCGAGGTGCTGTTCGAGCTGGCCTCCGACGAGGGCGACGAGGACGCGCGCGCCGAGGCCGAGGCCGAGCTGGAGGCCGTGCGCAAGGCCGTCGACGAGATGGAGGTGCGCACCCTCCTGTCCGGCGAGTACGACTCCCGTGAGGCGGTCGTCAACATCCGCGCCGAGGCGGGCGGGGTGGACGCCGCCGACTTCGCCGAGCAGCTCCAGCGGATGTATCTGCGCTGGGCCGAGCGCCACGGCTACAAGACCGAGGTCTATGAGACGTCGTACGCGGAGGAGGCCGGCATCAAGTCGACCACCTTCGCCGTGCAGATCCCGTACGCCTACGGGACGCTCTCGGTCGAGCAGGGCACCCATCGCCTGGTGCGGATCTCGCCGTTCGACAACCAGGGCCGCCGCCAGACCTCCTTCGCGGGCGTCGAGGTGCTGCCGGTCGTCGAGCAGACCGACCACATCGAGATCGACGAGTCCGAGCTGCGGGTGGATGTCTACCGCTCCTCGGGCCCCGGCGGCCAGGGCGTCAACACCACCGACTCCGCGGTGCGGTTGACCCACATCCCCACCGGCATCGTCGTCTCCTGTCAGAACGAACGCTCGCAGATCCAGAACAAGGCCACCGCGATGAACGTCCTCCAGGCCAAGCTGCTCGAGCGGCGCCGCCAGGAGGAGCAGGCCAAGATGGACGCGCTCAAGGGCGACGGCGGCAATTCCTGGGGCAACCAGATGCGTTCGTACGTCCTGCACCCGTACCAGATGGTCAAGGACCTGCGCACGGAGTTCGAGGTCGGCAATCCGCAGGCCGTGCTCGACGGTGAGCTGGACGGTTTCCTGGAGGCCGGGATCCGCTGGCGCAAGCAGCAGGAGCAGGGGAAGTAACCTTCCCGCTCGCCCCCAACGGGCCGCGCCCACCGCGTTTTTGGTCACAGTCCTGTACCCATGCATGCGGCAAGCACTTCCATAGCGGACATCTCGCATGCAATGGCCTTGACGGTGGTTTGAAAACTGGGAAGGCTGACGCGCGGCATGCGTATGACTGGGGCGCGTGTTGCACGGGGGCAGGCGGACCGCCTCGGAGGGATAGGGGCCCGCGGAGACTGAGACACCCCGAGCCGCTGCCCCGTGCATAGCTGCTCCATTGACGAGTACAGCTACTGGGGGTAGCAGGCAGATGACGAAGAAGACGCGGCTGCGCGTGGCGCGAATAGCGGCCGGTGCGGTGATCGCCGCCGGCGCGTCGCTCACCGCCGCCGGCGCCGCATCGGCCGTTGGTGTCGATGTCGGTATCGGTGGCGTGAACGTTTCCGCGAACGCGGACGAGAAGGGTCTGGACGTCGGCGTCGGCATCGGCAAGCCGGACCCGACCGACGAGCCCACCGACGAGCCGACCTCGATCCCGACGGGCGAGCCGACGCCGCCGACCAGTGAGCCGACCCCGCCGACAGGCGAGCCGACTCCGCCGACCAGCGAGCCGACCGAGCCCACTCAGCCGCCGACGGATGAGCCCACTCAGCCGCCGACCGACGAGCCCACCGACGGCCCGACCGCCCAGCCGAGCACGCCCGGCCAGGGTGGCGGCACCGGCGGTAACGGTGGCGACGACAGCACCTGCACGGTGGACCTCGACAGCACCAACTGCGACGACAACACCGGCACCGACAATGTCGGCTCCAAGCCGGTGGAGCAGGGCAAGGCCAAGGAGCAGCTGGCCGAGACCGGTGCCTCCGAGACCACGTTCCTGCTGGTCGGCGCCGCGACGATGATCGCCGGCGGTATCGGCTTCCGCTTTGTGCCGCGTCTGGTGAACCGCAACAACGTGGCCTGATCGCGCGCCTCACGCACGGTAAGGGGCCCGGAGCGCTCCAGCGCTCCGGGCCCCTTGTGCGTTTATCGGGTGTGCGTTTATCGGCTGTGCGCTTATCGGGCGCCCGGTGCGTTCAGGGGCGCCAAGTCCGGCGTATCGCCCCGTAACGCTCCGTTACGCCGTCGCCATCTCATGCGCGAGCACGGCCACCGCGATGAGCGCCACCAGCAGCGCTATCAGCGCGGCCGGGGTCAGCCCGCCGAACATGCCCTCCTGCTGGAGGCGCTCCCTGCTGGCCCGGCAGACCGGGCAGCGGCCCTCGCTGACGGGGCTCGCGCAGTTGGCGCAGACGAGCCTGTCGTACGTCATGCGCTTTCTCCTCCCGCGCGGCGGTGCCGCAGTAGACACGGGGCCAACGCTCAGGGAAATGGGTTGGTTCCCCTTCCACTGTGCCAGCTTCCGTCCGGTTCGGCGCGCCCCGCACGATTCCGTGCCGCATCCGTACCGGTTTCGTGGCCGTTTCAGCCGCGCCGACAGGCGGCTTGTCAACCGTTTGACCCCAATAGTGCAGTGAAGAAACCCACCCACGCCGGACGGCGGACTGCGCGTCCATGCGCGCTTCGCGTATGGTCACGCTCACCGACGGGAGCCGCTTCGGCTGCGACCCGTACCGCTACCCAGGTCGACCGTGGTGCATCAGTGATCCGATTCGACAACGTATCCAAGACTTACCCCAAGCAGACCCGTCCCGCACTTCGGGATGTCTCGCTCGAGATCGAGAAGGGCGAGTTCGTCTTCCTGGTGGGCTCCTCGGGATCGGGAAAATCCACTTTCCTCCGGCTGCTGCTCCGCGAGGAGCGCGCCAGCCATGGCGCGGTCCATGTGCTCGGCAAGGATCTCGCGCGGCTGTCCAACTGGAAGGTGCCGCAGATGCGCCGCCAGTTGGGGACCGTCTTCCAGGATTTCCGGCTGCTCCCCAACAAGACGGTCGGGGAGAACGTCGCCTTCGCGCTCGAGGTGATCGGCAAGCCGCGCGGCGCCATTCGGAAAACCGTTCCCGAGGTGCTCGATCTCGTGGGTCTTGGCGGTAAAGACGACCGTATGCCCGGCGAGCTCTCCGGTGGTGAACAGCAGCGGGTGGCCATCGCCCGCGCGTTCGTCAACCGTCCCATGCTGCTGATCGCCGACGAGCCGACGGGAAACCTGGACCCCCAGACCTCCGTCGGCATCATGAAGCTGCTGGACCGGATCAACCGGACCGGCACCACGGTCGTCATGGCCACGCACGACCAGCAGATCGTGGACCAGATGCGCAAGCGCGTGATTGAACTTGAGAAGGGCCGCCTCGTCCGCGACCAGTCCCGCGGCGTCTACGGCTACCAGCACTGAAAGGACGCCATGCGCGCCCAGTTCGTCCTGTCGGAGATCGGCGTCGGTCTCCGCCGCAATCTCACGATGACCTTCGCGGTCATCGTCTCGGTGGCCCTCTCGCTCGCCCTGTTCGGCGGGTCGCTGCTCATGCGCGAGCAGGTGAGCACGATGAAGGGCTACTGGTACGACAAGGTCAACGTCTCGATCTTCCTCTGCAACAAGAACGACAAGGAGACCTCGGCCAACTGCGCCAAGGGCGCGGTCACCGAGGCGCAGAAGCAGGAGATCGAGTCCGAGCTCAAGCAGATGAACATCGTCGAGTCGGTGCACTTCGAGACCAGTGAGGAGGCGTACAAGCACTACAAGGAGCAGTTCGGCGACTCGCCGCTGGCCGACTCCCTGACCCCGGACCAGATGCAGGAGTCCTTCCGCATCAAGCTCAAGGACCCCGAGCGCTATGACGTCATCTCCACGGCCTTCGCGGCGCGGCCCGGGGTGCAGGAGGTCCAGGACCAAAAGGCCCTGGTCGACGACCTGTTCAATCTGCTCAACGGCATGAACTTCGCGGCGCTCGGCGTGATGACGCTGATGCTGATCGTCGCACTGATGCTGATCGTCAACACGGTGCGGGTGTCGGCGTTCAGCCGCCGCCGGGAGACCGGGATCATGCGGTTGGTCGGCGCGTCCAGCTTCTATATCCAGATGCCGTTCATCATGGAGGCCGCCATCGCGGGGCTGCTGGGCGCGGGCTTCGCCTGTGTACTGCTGGTGAGCGGGCAGTACTTCCTGGTCAACAACTGGCTGGTGGACAAGATCGATGTGATCAACTTCATCGGCTGGGACGCGGTGCTGGCGAAGCTGCCACTGGTGCTCGCGATTGGCCTGCTCATGCCCGCTCTCGCGGCGTTCTTCGCGCTACGCAAGTACCTCAAGGTGTGACATTCGCCTAGGGCGCCGTACCGGACAACCCCCGGTACGGCGCCTGTTGGTGCCCTACACTCACCGGCATGTCGGGCCCGTGTTTGTTCGTCCATCCCCGCCGCATTCGCCGCGGGGCCGCCCTGACATTGGTCTTCGCCAGCGTGCTCGCCACCGGGGCGGCCGTCGGTTCCTGGGGCGCCGAGCCCGGATCGCGCCGGGACCCCCAAGCCGCCCGGATACCGGCCCGCGCCTACGTCGGCGCGGTCGAGAGCGACCAGGTCAAGGCGGCCGCCGCCGCGGCCCAGGAGGACGGGAAGTCCGGTTCCAAGGCCGCCCGCGAGGTGGTGAGCCGCAGCGGGGACCGGTGGGGCGCGGTCTACAGCGCCCGGGAGTACGAGGGCTACCGCCAGACCCTCGACGGCGCCTACGTCGGCGTCGGGATCTCCGCCCGCCGGGACGCCCAGGGGCGGATCGCGGTGGAGCGCGTCGAGCCCGGCAGCCCCGCCCAGAAGGCCGGGGTCCGGGCCGGTGACCGGCTGCGCACGGTCGACCACAGATCCGTGACCGGGCTGCCCGTCACCGAGGTCGTGGCCCTGCTGCGCGGACCCGCCGACGGCTCCCCGGGCACCCGGGTGGAGCTCGGGCTGCGGCGCGGCGGCCACGAATGGCGCCAAGAGCTCCGCCGGGCCCGGCTGACCACGGACCCGGTGACCGTCGACCGGCTCAGCGGCTACGACGACCACAGACCCGGCACCGTCCGGATCAAGGTCGACTCGTTCACCAAGGGCACCGGAGAGCGCGTCCGGCGGGCGGTGCGCTCCATCCCCCGGGGCGACGGCATACTGCTCGACCTGCGGGGCAACTCCGGCGGGCTGGTCTCCGAGGCCGTCACCGCCGCCTCCTCCTTCCTCGACGGTGGCCTGGTCGCCACCTATGACGTCCGCGGTGACCAGCGAGTTCTCGACGCGCGATCGGGCGGCGACACCGACACCCCGCTGGTGGTGCTGGTCGACGGCGGCACCATGAGCGCCGCCGAACTGCTCACCGGCGCCCTCCAGGACCGCGGCCGCGCCGTGGTCGTGGGCTCCCGGACCTTCGGCAAGGGCTCGGTCCAGATGCCCAGCGAACTCCCCGACGGCTCGGTCGCCGAGCTCACCGTCGGCCACTACCGGACCCCCGCCGGGCGTAACGTCGACGGCGAGGGCATCGACCCGGACCTGACGGTCAAGGGCGACGACGGCCCGTCCGCGGAGGCGCGGGCGCGCACGGTATTGAGTGGCCTCGGGGGCGGGGCATAGTGCGAGAATGGCCTGACCATGGCTAAAGAGACGGGTCGCAAGCTGATCGCGCAGAACAAGAAGGCGCGGCACGACTATCACATCCTGGACACCTACGAGTGCGGTCTGGTGCTGACCGGGACCGAGGTGAAGTCGCTGCGCCAGGGGCGCGCCTCGCTCGCGGACGGCTTCGCCCAGCTGGACGGCGGCGAGGCATGGCTGCACAACGTGCACATCCCCGAGTACAGCCAGGGCACCTGGACCAATCACTCGGCCCGCCGCCGGCGCAAGCTGCTGCTGCACCGGGCGGAGATCGACAAGCTGACCGGCAAGACCCAGGAGACCGGCCACACCCTGGTGCCGCTGGCCCTGTACTTCAAGGACGGCCGGGCCAAGGTCGAGGTCGCGCTGGCCAAGGGCAAGAAGGAGTACGACAAGCGCCAGACCCTCCGCGAGAAGCAGGACCGCCGCGAGGCCGAGCGGGCGATCTCGGCGGCCCGCCGCCGCCAGCGCGCCTGACCAGCCGGAAGGCGCACCACGGCCGACGGGAATGATGTGGCCCCGTCGCGCGTTGTTCACCTATGATGGCCCTGCGCCCCTCGAGGGCGTGGCACCACCTTGAGCAGTACCTAATTCAATAGTGGGCAACATGGGGATGATCGGTTTCGACAGCGGCTGTCGAAGCAGGGGAAGCGAGCCGAGGAAGCGGCAATGATCTCGTTAACCATGTGTCGCAACCAATAATCGCCAACACCAAGCGCGATTCCTTCGCCCTCGCTGCCTAAGTAGCGACTTGCGAAGTGTCAGCCCGGGGCTGTTCCCGACCCGGATCCTGGCATCGACTAGGGAACTAAACCACTAGACCCGGTCACGGGGTGTAGTGGGAAATCAAACAGTGACTGAGCCCGTCGGAGACTTGTCCGCGTGATCTCCGGGGCCGAGAAAATCACAGCGGACTGCGCTCGGAGAAGCCCTGATTCCGCACCGTTGGACGCGGGTTCGATTCCCGCCATCTCCACTCATCCCATGTACGACGAAGGGCCCCGCCACCACGGCGGGGCCCTTCGTCGCGTCTGCGGCCCGTGATCAGCCGAGCCGGTGTTCCCAGCGCAGTGCGGCGGGCCGGTCGTCGATCCAGTACGTATGCGAGCGGGGGGTGACGCGGAGCCGCACGGTGGTGATATCGGGACGTTCGGCGTCCTGCCAGGCAAGGAGCGTCCGCTCGATGTCATCCCACAGCGCCACCGGGCCGCCTTGCCGGACGGTCCAGCCGGAGCCGTTGTCGGCGAACGCGGCGAAGGATTCGCGGTCGGCATCGAACACGTAGCGTTACTGGATGCCATCGGGTCGGGCGGCATGTACGACCTGGGCGCCGGGCGCGGCGAGCTGGGCGAGGAAGGCGGGCATCCACTCCTCCAGCAGCGTCGGTGGCACCTTCGCCTCACGCTCGCACTCGTCGCGGTAGGCGATCTCGGACCATTCCTTCGGGTCGGTGCCGAGTGCGGTGGCGGGCCGCCAGTGCCCATCGTCGGCGGGCAGGAACACGCCGGGCCGGAGGAACAGCTCACGGGGTACGGCCTCGACCGCCGCGCGCCACTTCGGATGGGCGAGGACTCCTGCCTCCTGGAGCCGGTCGGCGAGGGCGCGCCGCTCCGGTGCGGTGTCGGGGGTCATCGGGAGGTGTCTCCTTGCGCGAGTAGGTCGGCGAGGGGGCGGAGGGCTGTCAGAGCCAAGGTCCCGGTCAGCGCAAGGCGGCGCGAACGCGGTTCCTCAGCCGCTCGTCGCTGATGGTGTCCAGGCCCCGCCACGCGAAGCCGCTGACTTCCTCGGCCTGCAAGGTCACGTCGCTGCCAGCAGTGGTGCGGAACAGGTAGCGGAAGTCGAAGTGCTGGTGGTCGGGCTCGCCCTTGGCGTCGTTGGCCGGGATGGGGTGTACGTCGATGTGCACCGGGACGGGTGAGAGCGGGGCGACACCAGCGCCGATGCCGGTCTCCTCCGCCAGTTCCCGTAGGGCGGCGCCCATGAGATCGGCGTCGTCGGCCTCCAGGTGGCCGCCGGGCAGTAGCCACTTGCCGAGTGCCAGATGCTCGATGAACAGGGCCTGCCCGTCGTCGTCGACCAGGACGGCCCCGGCAGTGGCGTGGCCCCGGAATTCCTTCCGGCTGGTGAGGTCGGCGCCGCTGTCCAGCAGATCGAGAACGGGCGCGAGGGTCGTCTTCTCCTCGGGATGGGCGCTGGTGTAGTCGCCGATGACGGCGCGGATCTGGTTGGCCGTGATGGGCACGGGTCTCCCCTAGCGGTTGTAGTAGTTGAGCCAGGTCGCGGCGATGGTCGCACGGTCCTCGGACGGCACCTCGTGCATGCCCGGGGCGAGGTTTCCCCGCGCCAGCATGCGGAGGGCGGCCAGTATCTCGGCCTGTACGAGGAAGATGAACGGGCCGACGCTGGCGCCGTGCAGAAAGTTGACGGCGTTGCCGTTGTTGAGCAGATAGAAGTAGTGGCCGGTGGCGAGGTAGCGGGTGATGCCATCTCCGGCGGCGCTGCGGGTATAGCTGGCCGGCAGTCCGTCCAGTTCCAGTTCGTCTTCGCTGCTGGTGACGGTGGCCACGTAGGCGCCGTTGCGGAGCTGCGGGAAATCCTCGCCGCGCAGCGACAGGGAACCGGTCGCGCACAGGACCAGTCCGGCCTGGGTGAGGGCGTGGTCCCGATCGCGGGCGACGCCGAAGCCCTGGGAGAGCGCCTGGGCGCGCCGGATGGGGCTGATGTCGTACACGGTGACCTGGATGCCTTTGGCATGCAGGAGGCGGGCGATGCTGGAGCCGAGCTTCCCGAATCCGAGGACCAGGGCGGGGCGGCCGTGCAAGATCTCGCCTCTGCCCCGTAGCAGGGCTTCGGTGGAGAACACGATGGACTGGCCGACGAGGAAGTCCTCCGGGTCCTTGAGCGGTGAGCGGGCCACGGACACGACGGGGCAGGGCAGCTTGTCGATCTCGGCGTACCGGCGGTGCCCGTTCTCGGTGTCCTCGACCACGCCGAGGATCCGGCCGGAGAACTGGTCGTACAGGGCTTCCAGTGCGGGGGCGAAGTAGCCGCCCACGTCGAGCAGCAACACGTCATCGCCTGCCGCTCGCGTCTCCAGATACGTCACGGCGGAATCCGGGTTTGCGAACAGGCCCCGGGACAGTGCGTCGCAGGGGAAGGACCGCTCGACCTCCCGGCGGGCGGTGGGACTGATCGACTTCGGCTTGGGGAGTACGGCACGCAGGTCCGACAGACCGGCCACGGCTCGGACGAACGCTGGGCGCTCGGCCAGCAGATGCGTGACCAGGAGCGAAGCGGGCCGGTCGGGCAGCTGAAACCGCTGCACGATGCGGCCGAAGTAGGTATCCAGCCGGGCAAGGTCCGTGGTTTCCACGTGCATCTCCTTACGAAGGCAGGGACGTTCGGTGCTTCGGTCTGGGCACCGGGTACGTCGGGCTGCGGTCACGCGTCACGGCAGGTGATCCGGGGTGGCACACTCTGCCCAGACGCCTTTGCCCCACGGCTTGGGGTCGATGCCCCACCGGCAGGAGACGGCGTCCACTACGGCCATGCCGCGCCCGGACTCAGCTGTTTCGCTCGCCTCGATGATGCGGGGAATCGTGCGGGACCGGTCGAACGTCGAGATTCGTACCAGGTGATCGCTGGGGCGTTCGACCTTGAGGCGGAAGCAGCCGCGCTGCTCGGGGGCGGGGATATGGCGGGTGGCGTGCCGGATCGCGTTGGTGGCCAGCTCTGAGGCGATCAAGCGGGCGTCGTCCACCAGGTCCTCCAGTCCCCAGGCCCGCAGGGTCGCGGCGACCGACAGGCGCGCGATGCCTACGGACTCCTCGGCGCACGGGAGCGACTGGGTGTAGGTCGGATGGCCTGTGCCAGTGGGTGTGAGCGGTGAGGGCTTGCTGGTCATCATCGTGGTCATCTCGTCGGCCTTCTGGTGAGTGGGCCAGGCAGCGTGGCGACCTCGGGGAACGGGGCTCGCCGCATGCCGTTGGGAATGCCCGGGTCTGCCGCCGGGCGTGTCATCACCATCGCGGCCCACCGCCTCGTGCGGGAGCGTGAAGCGGCCTTCCGCACGCCGTGTGCCGAACCCGCACATGGCGTGCTTCTATACGCCCTCCCCACCCGCTCCCGGTATCCCTAGTGTCGTGTCTCCCGTTGTTCCGTAGGAGGTACCTATGGACGTTGGTTCAACGAGAGTTGACATCGGGTCGATCCTTCGTGGCGCCCGCTGCGCCGCCCGCCTCACTCAGGCGCAAGTCGGTCAGGCGTGCGGCTACTCCGCGTCGGCCGTCTCCCGGATCGAGTCCGGCCGCATGCGGCTCGACCACGCCGCGCTGGTGCGGTTCGCGGCGTTCTTGAACCTCCCACTCGACCGGCTGATCGCGACTCCTGTGCCGGGCGGACCCATGGTCGATACCGTGGAGTGTCCATCGGGCGAGGAGGATGCGGTGCGTCGTAGGGAACTGCTCACCGGTGCGTTGGCGGCCGGGGCAACGGCCGTTGTAGGTGCCGCACCAGCCGGTGCCGCGTCCGGCCCCTTCGACCCGGTGGTCGGCCTGGAGGACGCTCTCTTCCGGCTCCCCTCTGCTGCCCCGGTTCCGCCGGCCCGCCTCGTCCAGCAGGCAGCGGCCGCACGATCGGACTTCTGCGCCGCTCGATACACCTCTCTGGGGCGCGCGCTGCCGGGCCTGCTCGCCGCGGCCTCGGCGACGCGGGACGCGTCGAGCGGGCGGGCGCGAGAGCAGGCGGGCATGGTGCTCGCGCGGGCATACGTGCTGGCTGCCGAGTTGGCGCTCAAACAGCACAACGACGCGGCCTGGGTGGCTGCCGACCGTGCGTTGACCGCGGCCCGGGCCAGCGGCCACCCGGTTCCGATCGGGGAGTCCTCTCGGGTGCTCGCGATCACCATGCGGCGCTCGGGACGGTGCCCGGCCGCGGTGCGGCTGCTCACGCAGGAGGCGGCCGATCTGGATGTGGGCCGGTCCTCGACCGGGGCGGTGCGTACGACGCTGCTGCTGACGGCCGCGTACACAGCGGCCACCAGCAGGGACCGGGCCACGGCGCTGGGCCTGCTGGGTGAGGCTCAGGAGGAGACGGAGCGGCGCCAGGCGGTACCGGGACTGTTCACCGTGGACGCCAGCCGGACGCAGGTGGACGTGTACCGGATCGGCGTACTCAACGCACTCGGCACGCCTGACGAGGGCGTGAAGGTCGCCGCACGGCTGAACATCGACCGCATGCCGACGGCGGAGCGCCGCGCCCGCGCCTGGACGGATACGGCCCGCATGTGGCACGCCCTCGGCGACCACCCGCAGACCTTCGCGGCGCTCCGCAAGGTGGAGCAGGAGGCGCCGCAGGAAGCGCGGCGGCCGGCAGTGCGTGCCCTGACGGCGGACCTGTTGTACCTGCCCGCCCGAGTGCCGGGCGTGCGGGAATTCGCCGCCCGCACCGGGGCCCTGCCCGACTGACGCGGTGGATGGCAACCTGAGCTTCGTCCGGGTCGGTGATGTGGAGTCCGTGTGGGATGACCTGCTGGACATCTACCGAGAGTGCTGGGCGCACAAGCTCCATTTGCCGCATTACGCACCCGGAGCGTTCGGGGAGCGGCTGCGGCGGCATGCCGGGGAACCGGGGTGGGAGGCCGTGGTGGCGTACGGGTCGGGTGAGCCGGTCGGCTATCTCTACGCCAACCGGCTCACCGGAGCGGAGGACCGCTGGTGGCGCCGCACGCGCCCGGAGCCCGAGCCGGGCATCGCGAGTGCTTCGACCGTCGCGGTGAAAGAGATGATGGTCCGCCAGCGGTGGCGCAGGCAGGGGATCGCCCGTGGGCTGCATGACGTCCTGCTGGCCGGGCGGCCCGAGTCACAAGTCTCGTTGATGGTCAACCCCCTGAACCAGGACGGGAAGGTGCAGGCCCTCTACGTGGCGTGGGGATACCGGGCGGTGGGGACCGCCCAGTCCTCGCCGGAGGCGCCTGTTCTCACGGTGATGGTCAGCCGATGTCCAGGACCGCCTTGCCGTGGAGGCGGCGGTCCAGGAGGGCGGCGACGGCCTCCTCGGCCCGGTCCCAGCCGCCGCGCCAGGTGATCTGGGGGTCCAGGTCGCCCGTCGCGACGCGTTCCGCGAGCCAGCCCAGGTCCGGGCCGATGTCGGGGCGGTCGAGGAGGTAGAAGGTGACGATGGAGCGGTTGTGGCGGCCTTCGTTGCCGTAGAGGGCGCCGAACGGGAAGGTCTCGGGCTGGCCCGTGACATGGCCGACGGAGACCAGGGTGCCGTGCGCGGCGAGCTTGTCGTACGCGGCCACCAGCTGCGGTCCGCCGACCATGTCCACGACTCCGTGCACCGGCTCGTCGACCTCCTCCGGCTTCGCGATCACCTCATGCGCGCCCAGCGCCCGCAGGGCGTCGCCGTGGGCGGCGGGGTCGCCGGTGGTGGCGATGACGTACGCGCCGCCGAGCCGGGCGAGCTGGACGGCGTACCGGCCGACCCCGCCGGTGGCGCCCGTGACCAGGATGCGGCGGCCGAGGGTGTCGCCGATCCGGCGCAGTGCGCGCAGGGCGCTGCCGCCCGCGACCGGGATGGTGCTGATCGCGCCGGGGTCGGCACCGGCGGGCGGGACGCCGAGCGTTCCGGTGTCCACCGCGCGCAGCTCCGCCCAGCCGCCGTTCGCGCCCAGGGTGACGACGGGGGTTCCGGCGGCCGGTCCCGAGCCGTCGGCGGCCGCGCGCTCGACCACTCCGGCGGCGTCCCAGCCCAGCACGGTGCCGTCGGGGGCCTCGGTCCGGTGGGCGACCTCGCCGTAGTTGAGGGAGGTGGCGGTCACCCGGACCAGTGCCTGGTGGGGGGCGGGTTCGGGGTCGGCGGCTTCGCCGATGCGGAGGCCGGAGGGGGAGGAGTGGTCAACGAGCAGGGCGCGCATGGCGGTTCGCCTTTCCGGTGAATGATGGCGACATCAGTTATGCCACTGAGTGGCAAACGCGTGCAAGTGGCGTCATCGATGACGGCTACACTTTTCGCCGTGACTGCCGCTCCCAACTCCTCACTGCGCGAACGCAAGAAGCGGCGCACCCGTCAGACGCTGATAGACACCGCGCTGGAGCTGTTCACCCGGCGTGGCTTCGGCGGGGTGACGCTGGATGAGCTGTGCGAGGAGGTCGAGGTCTCCAAGCGCACCTTCTTCCGCACCTTCACCAGCAAGGAAGACGTCGCGATGGCCCCCGACCAGGATCTGTGGCGGGTCTTCCTGGAGGAGCTGGAGACCGCGCACCCGGACGGGCTGCCGGTGGTGGAGCTGGGGCGGGACGCGCTGCTGGCCGCGCTGGCGCGGATGGACGACGAGGGCTGGGCCCGCCGGATGCTGCTCAGCCGGCGGCTGGCCGAGCGGACGCCCTCGATGGGCGCGCACGGCCTCCAGTTCTGCGAGGCCACCACGCAGGAGGCGCTGGCGATCCTGCACCGCCGGTTCGGCCTCGGCGCGCCGGGCGACCTCCGGCCGCGGCTGGCCGTGGACATGCTGGTCGCCGCGTTCCACGGGGCGGTGGCGAGTTGGGTGGCGCGGGCGGATGAGGCCGACGAGGCGGTTGGCACGGGTCGTACCGAGCCGCCCACCGCCGGGGAACTGGCCGATCGCCTCCGCGAGGCCGTCGCCGCCCTCCCCGTGAGCCTCGCCCTGACGGCCGCGCCCGGTGGGGATGGCGGTTCCGCCGGGGATGGCGGTTCCGGCGGGGCCGGTGGTTCCGGCGGGGCCGGTGGTTCCGGCGGAGACGGTGGTTGATGTCCGGGCCCTGGGCCGCCCGTGGCCGGTCCGGCACTGCCCCGCCCACGGCGGTAACCTCGCGCCCCGGGGTCGCGCCCCCGCCCCGGGGTCCCGCCCCCGCCCCGCTTGCGGTGGTCAGCTGAAGGCGATCACCAGGCCGAAGCCGAGGAAGATCGTGCCGCCCAGGGTCAGGCCCGCCGCCGGGCCGAGTATGTGGCGTCGCATCCACACCCGGGCCTGCTGCGACTCGCCCGGGAGGTACCTCACGTCCACCCTCCGGCCGGTCGCCAGCCCCAGGCCGATGCCCTGGATCGCGGTCGTGAACTCCACCTCGTAGCCCTGGTGGTCGTGGAACCGGACGACCGGCGTCTGGGTCGGGTTCCGGTTCCCGTTCCGGGTCTGGCGGTCCACGACGTTGGCGACCACCAGCCCCTCCGTACGGAACCCCTCGCGGCGCAGCCGCCGCACCAGCCGGGCGTCGCGCAGGGCGCATAGGTAGAGGAACAGGCCGACCGCGACGCAGAGCAGATCGGCTCCGGGCATGGCCATCGGTGGTTCGCCTTTCGTCGTGTTCGATGTCCCCCCGTCCGATACAGGGGACGCGGTGATCCGGAACTTCGGTTGCCACCTTCGGGTGCTCTGTTGCGAAGGGGCGGGGTACGGGATCCTGCCGTGCCATGAGGAGACCTGTGAACCGTCGTGCGCGTGCCTGGAGCTGGCCCCTCGTCATCGGGCTGATCTGTACCCTCACCTGGAGCTCGCCGGCCGGTGCGGACGCCCCCCGCGCCGGGATCGGCGACGCCATCGACACCATCCTCGCCGACCCCCTGCTGAAGGGCGGCGCGGCCGGGGTGGTGGTCGCCGACGCCGACTCCGGTGCCGTGCTCTACCGGCACCGGCCCGACGGCCGGCTGATGCCCGCCTCCAACACCAAGCTGTTCACCTCGGCCGCCGCCATGGGGCTGCTCGGACCCGACCACCGCTTCCGCACCGATGTGCTGGCCGACGGCGCCCGCCGTGGGCACACCCTCCGGGGCGATCTTTACCTTCGCGGCACCGGCGACCCCGCGATGCTCGCCGGGGACTGCGACCGCCTGGCGAAGGGCGTCGCCGACGCGGGGATCACCAAGGTCAGCGGGCGGCTGATCGCCGATGACACCCGCTTCGACGCCCAGCGGGTGGGCCGCTCCTGGGCCGCCGACGACGAGTCCTCGTACTACGCGGCGCAGATCTCCGCGCTGACCCTCGCCCCCGACACCGACTACGACGCGGGCAGCGTCATCGTGGAGGTCACCCCGGGCGCGGCCGCCGGCGACCGGCCGAAGGTCACCGTCACACCGCCGAACGCGTACGTACGGATCGACAACCGCGCGAGCACCGGAAGCGGCGGCGGAAGCGGCAGCCTCACCCTCGAGCGGCAGCACGGCTCCAACACCATCACCGTCAGCGGCGCCCTCCCGGCCGGGTCGGCGACCGCCAAGGAGTGGGTGAGCGTCTGGGAGCCCACCGGCTACGCCACCTCGGTCTTCGCCGACGCGCTCGAACGGCACGGCGTCCGCGTGGCCGGGCCCACCCGCCTGGGCCGGGCCGCCCCGGCGGACGCCCGAACGCTCACCTCGCACCGCTCCATGCCGCTCAAGGAGCTGCTCGTCCCCTTCATGAAGCTGTCCAACAACATCCACGCCGAGGCGCTCACCAAGGCCATCGGCTATGAGACGGCCGGGCGCGGCACCTGGGACGCGGGG
The DNA here is from genome assembly GCF_039525925.1 of Streptomyces javensis. NCBI lineage: Bacteria > Bacillati > Actinomycetota > Actinomycetes > Kitasatosporales > Streptomycetaceae > Streptomyces > Streptomyces javensis. Next base: position 20,642 of record NZ_BAAAIF010000015.1, read on the forward strand.
CTCGCCGCCATCGCCGACTGGCTGAAGAAGCAGGGCGTGGACACCGGCGCGGTGCGCCAGGTGGACGGCTCGGGGCTGTCCCGGATGGACAACATCGCGGCCGGGCGCCTCACCGAACTGCTGCTGTCGGTGCGCGACGAGCCCTGGTACGCCGACTGGTACGCCTCGCTGCCGGTGGCCTGCGCCCCGGACCGGTTCGTGGGCGGCACCCTGCGTACGCGGATGTGCTCCACCCCGGCGGCCGGGAACGCGCGCGGCAAGACCGGCTCCCTGACCGGCGCCTCCGCGCTCTCCGGCTATGTCACCGACGCGGACGGCAGGGAGCTGGTCTACAGCGTCGTCCTCAACAACTACCTCGCTCCGTCGGTGAAGAACCTGGAGGACGCGATCGTGGTGACGCTCGCGAAGTCCGGCGAGGGCCATGCGGAGGCGGTGCGGCCCCGTGCCGTACGGGGCGCCACGGCCGCGACGGCCGACGCCGGACTCGAATGCGCCTGGGCCAAGCCCCGGCGCTGCTGAGCGCTCCGCGGGAAGTGCCCTGACCTGCCGTCGATCGTCCGCGCCACCGTCGTGGCTGGTCCCACGCGGCGGAGCCGCATATCGACACAGCCGCGCGGCGGAGCCGCATATCGACACAGCCCCGCGCCCCTTCGGGGCGCACCGAACCGCCGCCGACTTCCGCCGATCCGCTTAGCGCCAGCGCCAGCGCCAGCACCAGCGCCAGCGCCAGCACCAGCACCAGCGCCAGCGCTACGGCAGCCGCACCGTCAGCACCGCCGTCCCCGCCGCCGCATCCGCCGACGGGCCGCCGGCCGCCTCCAGCCGCCACGGCGCCGAGGTGCCGGTGGCCTCGGCGCGCAGCACCGCCCCGTCCCGGACGACGGTGAAGGTGGCGGCCGTCGTGCCGTCCGGGCGCGGCACCCGCACCGTGACCTGGCCCTCCGCCGGTTCGTACACCCGCAGTGTGACCCCGTCCGCCCAGTCCGCGTCGGGGCGGTCGTCGGCCGCCCCGAACGGGATCACCGCGCCGGGGCGGGCCAGCAGCGGGACGCTCAGGAAGCCGTGGGTCTCGCGCACCCAGCGCGGGCCGCGCACCGTCCGCCCGCTGAGCACATGCGTCCAGACGCCCTCGGGCACGTAGTACGCCACCTCGCCCTCGTCGTCGAAGACCGGGGCGACCAGCAGATCCCCACCGAGCATGTACTGCCGCTCGAGACCCGCGCACCCGGGGTCGTCCGGGAACTCCAGGACCATGGCGCGCATCACCGGGATGCCCTCGGTGTGCGCCTGCCGCGCCGCCTCGTACAGATACGGCATCAGCCGCAGCTTCAGCCGGGTGAAGTGGCGCAGCACCTCGACCGACTCCTCGTCGAAGAGCCAGGGCACCCGGTAGGAGGCCGAGCCGTGCAGCCTGCTGTGCGAGGACAGCAGCCCGAAGGCGATCCACCGCTTGAACAGGGCCGGGTCCGGGGTGCCCTCGAAACCGCCGATGTCATGGCTCCAGAAGCCGAAGCCGGAGAGGCCCAGCGAGAGCCCGCCGCGCAGCGATTCGGCCATCGCCTCGTAGGTGGACTCGCAGTCGCCGCCCCAGTGCACCGGGAACCGCTGGCCGCCCGCCGTGGCCGAGCGCGCGAAGACCACCGCCTCGCCCTCCCCGCGCCGCTCGCTCAGCGCCTCGTGGACGGTGCGGTTGTAGAGGTGGGTGTAGTAGTTGTGCATCCGCTCGGGGTCGGAGCCGTCCGCGTAGGCCACGTCCAACGGCACCCGCTCGCCGAAGTCGGTCTTGAAGCAGTCCACGCCCATGTCCAGCAGCGCGGTCAGCTTGGCCGCGTACCAGGCGCGGGCGGCGGGGCTGGTGAAGTCGACCAGCGCCATGCCCGGCTGCCACAGGTCCCACTGCCACACCGACCCGTCCGGCCGCTTCAGCAGATGCCCGGCGGCCTTGCCCTCGGCGAACAGCGGGGAGCGCTGGCCGATGTACGGATTGATCCAGACGGAGATCCTCAGCCCCCGCTCGCGCAGCCGCCGCAGCATGCCCTCCGGATCGGGGAAGACCCGTGGATCCCAGGTGAAGTCGCACCACTGGTACTCGCGCATCCAGAAGCAGTCGAAGTGGAAGACGGACAGCGGCAGCGCGCGCTCCGCCATGCCGTCCACGAAGCCGGTGACCGTCTCCTCGTCGTAGGAGGTGGTGAAGGAGGTGGACAGCCACAGCCCGAAGGACCACGCGGGCGGCAGCGCGGGGCGGCCGGTGAGCGCGGTGTAGCGGCGCAGGATGTCCTTCGGGGTGGGTCCGTGGATGACGTAGTACGTGAGCTCCTGGTCCTCGGCGCTGAACTGGATCCGGGACACCGCCTCCGAGCCGACCTCGAAGGAGACCCGGCCGGGGTGGTCCACGAAGACGCCGTAGCCCGCGTCGGTGAGGAGGAACGGGACGTTCTTGTACGCCTGCTCGGTGGCGGTGCCGCCGTCGGCGTTCCAGATGTCGACGGCCTGGCCGTTCCGCACCAGCGGGCCGAAGCGCTCGCCGAGGCCGTAAGAGGAGGTGCCGACCCGCAGCGCCAGCCGTTCGCGCAGGTGGTGGCCGCCGTCGGCGGTCTCCATGATGCCCATGTCCTTGACGCCGCTGCTGGTGAGGGTGTGCCCGGCGGCCGCGAAGTCCATCCGCCAGGGGCCGGTGCGGGAGAAGCGCACCGAGAGCGCGCCCGAGGTGAGCCGGGCCTCCCCGTCGTCACAGCTCACCTCGGCCTCGTGCGTCTCGCGGGCGATCTCGAACGACGGGCCGCGCTCGACCCCGCCCGCGAAGTGGGTGATCCGGACGGCGATCACATCGGGCATGGGGGCGGTGCAGGTCAGGGTCAGGGCGGGACCCTTGAGCAGGTCGCCCCGGTGGCGTACGGGATGGGTGGGGGCGTGGACGGTGAGGGTGCCGGGGCCGGTCTCCACATCGAGCACCCCCTGCGGGTACGCGGCATCGACGCCCTCGCGCAGTCTCCAGTAGCCGTCGCTGAACTTCATGCGGCCCTCCTCGTCATTTGACCGCGCCCATGGCGATGCCACGGGTCAGGGTCCGCTGGAAGATCAGGAAGAAGCAGAACGCGGGGAGCACCCCCAGCAGGGCGGCCGCGTTGGTCATGGTGGCGTCCATCAGCCGCTGGCCCTGGAGGACGCCGAGCGCCACCGAGACCGTCTGGTTGTCGTTGGAGATCAGCATCACCAGGGGCAGCAGGAACTCGTTCCAGGTCCAGATGAAGAAGAAGACCAGCAGCACCCCGATGGTGGGGCGGCTGACCGGCACCACGACCCGCCACAGCACCTGCCACTTGGTGGCGCCGTCGATCCGGGCCGCCTCGATGACCTCCCTGGGGAAGGCGCCGAGCACGGAGGAGAGCAGATAGGTGCCGAAGGCCGACTGGATCACGGTGAAGACGATGATCACGCTCAGCCGGGTGTCGTACAGGCCCACCTGCTTGGACAGGTAGTAGACCGGGTAGACCAGGGCCTCCTGCGGCAGCATGTTGGCCAGCACGAAGAAGGCCAGCACCCAGGGGCGGCCCCTGACCCGCCCGATGCCGATCGCATACGCGTTGAGCACCGACAGCAGCGCGGCGAGCACCGCCACCGAGCCGGAGATCAGCGCGGAGTTGAACAGCTTCCGGCCGAAGTCCACTCGCTGCCAGAAGTCCCTCAGGCCGTCGAGGTGGATCCCCTCGGGCAGGCTCAGCGGGCCGTGCGTGGAGTAGTCGGCGGGTGATTTCACCGCGTTGAGGGCCACTACGAGGAACGGCAGCACCATGAGGGCGGCCGCCACGATCAGCGCGGCCAGCACCGGGAAGCGGGCCGGGGCGCGTTGTCCCTTGACGGCGTTCACCGGCCTTCCGGCGGCGTTCCCGACGGCGTTCACCGGCCTTCCGACGGCGTTCACTGGTCCTCCGCCCGGGTTTGCAGGCGCAACGCCACCAGGGCCAGCGCCAGGATGATCACGGTGAGGGCGGTGGAGACCGCGGAGCCGTACCCGACCTGCGTCTTCTCGAAGAAGGACTGGAAGGAGAAGTACGAGGGGACGTTGGTGGCCCCGCCCGGCCCGCCCTTGGTGAGTACGTACACCGCGCCGAAGACCTTGAGCGCCGCGATGGTGCACCACAGCAGCACGACATAGATCTCCGGGCGGATCTGGGGCAGGGTCACATGCCAGAACCGCCGCCACCACGAGGCCCCGTCCAGCTCGGCCGCCTCGTGCAGGGACGGGTCGGCGCGCTGGAGCCCCGCCATGAAGACCACCAGCGGAAAGCCCAGCTGGACCCACACCATCACGGCCATCACGCTGTAGAGCGCGAAGTCCGGGTCGCCCAGCCAGTCCTGGCGCAGCGAGCCGAGCCCGACGGCGCCCAGCGCCTCGTTGAGCGCGCCGTTCTCCGGGGCGAGGATCCAGCTCCAGACGATTCCGGCCACCGCGATCGGCAGCACCTGCGGCAGGTAGAAGCAGGCGCGCAGCACGCTCGCGGTGCGGGTGCCGATGTGTTTGGCGATGTAGTCGAAGAGCGCGGCGGCCAGCACCAGGCCGAGGGCGGTGGGGAGCACCGCCATCGCCACCACCATCGCCAGGCTGTGCCGGAAGGACTCCCAGAACGCGGAGTCGTCCAGCAGCTCGCGGTAGTTGGCGAGCCCGGCCCACTTCGGGCTGCCCACGCCCTGCCAGTGGGTGAGGCTGATCCCGGTGTTCATCAGGAACGGGACGACGATGACGGCGAGGAAGGCCAGCGCGCCGGGGAGCAGGAACAGGGCGTACGGATACTCGCGGCGCCCGCGTCGGACGCCGTGGCTGTGGGAGCTCATCGAGCTCATCGGGAGCTCATCCCTTCGGCGCGCCCGCGTCGTACGCCTTCTTCAGCGCGTCCAGATAGGCGTCCGGCCCGGCGCTGCCGGTGATCAGCTTCTGGGTCTCGGAGACGAGGACGTCGTAGAAGCCGGGGACCGGCCAGTCGGGGTAGAAGGCCAGGCCATCGCCGTCGGCGTAGCTGGTGAAGTCCTTGATCAGGGCCTTGGACTTGGGGTCGGTGATCGCCGAGGGATCGGCGGCCACGGGCACTCCGCCGTTGTTGCCGAGGGTGTTCTGGATGCCCTTCTTCATCGTGATGTCGATGAAGTCGTAGGCGAGCTCCTTGTTCTTGGCACCCTTGGGGACGACCCAGAGATTGCCGCCGGAGCCGAGGGTGAGCTTGGAGCCGGGGAAGGGGAAGGTGCCCCACTCGTCCTTCATCTCGGACTTGAAGCGGCCGAACCACCAGCTGCCGGAGAAGAACATCGGATACTTCCCCGCGATGAAGGCCGCGCCCGCGTCCTCGGCCTTGGCGCCGCTCGAGCTCTTGGCGAGATAGCCCTTCTTCACCCAGTCGGCGAAGGTGGTGGCGCCATAGGTCCAGGCGGTGTCGTGGAAGTCCGGCTTGCCCTGGTACTGCTCGTAGGCGTCCACCCAGGAGCGGTCGGCTTTGGAGAGGGCGAGCTGGTACACGTACTGCTGGGCGGGGTATTCGGCGCCCGCGCCGGCGAGCGGGGTGACGCCCTTGTCCTTGAACGCCTTCAGGGCGGCGGTGAACTCGGCGGAGGTCGTCGGGACCTTGATGTGGTGCTTGGTGAAGAGGGTCTTGTTGTAGAAGACCATCGTGTATTCGGCGTAGTTGGGGATCCCGTACCAGTTGCCGGAGCCCATCACGCCCTGGGCGTCATAGCGGCTGGTGGTGCGCACGCCGGGGCTGAGCGGCTTGTCCCAGCCGCGCTTGGTGACCTCGGGGGTGAGGTCGGTGAGCAGGCCCTGTTTGGAGAGCAGCCCGGTGGTGGCGTTGCCCTTGTTGTACTCCATCAGATCGGGTGCGTCACCGGAGTTGAGGACCATGGAGGCGGTCTTCTGGATCTGTTCGAAGCCCTTCTCCTCGACCTTCACCGTGACGCCCGGATGGCTCTTCTTGAACTCCTCGATCGCCTGCTTCCAGGCGATGCCCATGGCGCTGTTGGGCGCCTCGTAGTGCCACAGCTTGAGTGACTTACCGTCCCCGGCCTCGTCTCCGCCGTCCCCGCAACCCGCGATGAGCAGGGATGTTGCCAGTGCGGCCGCGATGGTGGCCGCCGTTCGTTTCGTCCGTTTCCGTGCCGTCAACATCCGCTGCCTCCGGGAGGATGGGAAGGAAGGGCGCATGTGCAACGTTCGTCGAAGCGCTTCGATGGGGAGAGGTATACGAGGGGTGGTAGAGATATGTCAATGGCGTTGACAAAACGGACGGGAGTGGGCGTGCGCCGGGCGGCGGTGTCAGCCCTTGTGGATCTGGCGCACCGTGCGGAGGAAGGCGCCCAGGACGCTCGGGACCGGGCCGCAGCGGTGGGCGAGGTGGAACTCCAGCCCGGCGGCGGCCGGTTCCAGCGGCAGCAGGGTCACCCCGACGTGCCGGAAGCGCCGCATCCCCGCCGGTCCGATGCCGATGCCGAGCCCGCAGGCGACCAGCCCCAGCAGGGTGTGCAGATTGTGCGCCTCATGCGCGATCCGCGGCTCGACCCCGACGTCGCGGCACACCGCGAGCGCCACATCGGCGGCGGCGGGCTCGGCCTGCCGCGAGGAGAGGATCAGCGGCTCGCTGTCCAGCGCCCGTACGGGCACGGCCGCGGCGCTGGTCAGCGGGTGGCCGGACGGCACCGCCGCCACCAGGGTCTCCCGGCCCAGCGGCAGGCTGGTCAGCCGCCGCCGGGCGGCCGCGGGCGGCGGGCCGCAGATGACCCCGGCGTCCAGGCTGCCGTCCAGCAGCGCCTCGATCTGCCGGGCGCTGGGGAGTTCCCGCAGCTCCAGCCGGACCTGCGGACGGCGGGTCCGGAAGGCGGTGAGCACCTCGGGCAGCACGGCGGCCAGCGCGGTGCCGAGGAAGCCGATGGCGAGCGAACCGGTTTCGCCCCGCCCGGCGTCGGCCGCGTCCCGTACGGCGAGGTCGAGGTGGTCCAGCACCTGCCGGGCCCGGGCCAGGAACGCCTCACCCGCGGCGGTGGGCCGCACCCCGTGCCCGGTGCGGTCGAAGAGCCGTACGCCCAGCTCGGTCTCCAGCGCCTTGATCTGCTGGGACAGCGGGGGCTGCCGGATGCCCAGCGCGGTGGCGGCGCGGCCGAAGTGGGCGTGCTCGGAGAGGGCGAGCGCGTAGCGGAGATGGCGCAGCTCCATAAGGGCCAAGCCTATATCCGATCGCGAATAATCCCTTCACGTCTCATATATCAAAGAGGAAAGCATCGTCGCGCCGGTGTTCGACTGGCCCGCATGAGCGAAACGCTGGAACACCGCGAGACGACGATCGAAGGCGTACGGCTGCACTGGGTGCGGGCGGAAGGTCCGGGGACCCCCGTCGTGCTGCTCCACGGCTGGCCGCAGACCTGGTACGCCTGGCGCAAGGTGATCCCCGAACTCGCCCGCCACCACGAGGTGTTCGCGGTGGACCTGCCGGGCCTGGGCGACTCGGGCTCCTCCCCGCACGGCCACGGCGTCCGGATCGCCGCCGATCTGCTCGACGCCTGGCGTGCCGAGCTGGGCCTGGACCGGGTCCATGTCGTCGGCCACGACCTGGGCGGCCCCATCGGCTACGCGTGGGCCGCCGCCCACCCCGCCCCGGTCCGCAGCTTCACCCTGCTCGCCGTGCCACTGCACGGCTTCGGGCTGAGCGAACTGATCGCCCGCGCCGGGCTCTGGCACTTCGGCTTCTTCTCGGTGCCCGGCCTCGCGGAGCGGCTGGCGGAGGGCCGGGAGCGGATCCTGCTGGAGCACTTCTACGGGCATGCCCTGGAGGCCGGGGCCATCCGCCCCGCCGATGTCGACACTTATCTGCGCAGCTACACCCGCCCGGGCCGGCTGGCCAACGGCTTCGCGTACTACCGCAACGCCCCCGCCGATACCGCCGCCCTCACCGAACTCGCCCGCACTCCGCTCCCGATGCCCACCCTGGCCGTCGGCTGCGGCCGGGCCGGCGGCCCGGCCCCCGTCCACAGCCTCGGCCAGGTCGCCCCGGCGACCCGCGGCGCCGTGATCGACGACAGCGGCCACTTCCTCCCCGAGGAACGCCCCGGCCCCCTGCTGTCTGTGCTCAGGCCCTTTCTGGCGGAGGCGGACGCGTCGGAGGGCGGTCCTCGCCGCTTTGGCGCTTCGGGGTGATCGCCAAGCAGTGATCTGAAGCAGGCGCGGACTCACGCGGTGGCCTGCCGGGCCTCGTTCGGGCGGCGCTCGATCTCCACCTCGCCGGCCCAGATGGTCAGCCATTGGCGGATGGGACCGAGGCCGGGAGCGTCAGTCTCGCGACGGCCTGGGGTCGCGTGGCCGGGATGTCGGTTCGGCCGCGCGGGTGCGGTTCTGGACTCGCAGTCGTCGGGCGAGGGCCGCGAGGGCCGTGAGCGGGGAGCGGCGGCGTGGTGGGGTGGTGCCGGGGCGGGAGGGGCGGGGGACGACGGGGCGGGAGGCGAGGAAGAGGATCACGTCACTACGGTCCCGGGCCCGGCCGGGGGCGGTCCAACACCTGATCGGGGGCCATTCACGCATCTCTGTTGTCAATGCTTGGGCGGGTGGGGATCGGGGGCCGTGTCGGCCACCATGTGCGGGTGAACCGGGACATCGAACCGCGCCTGCTGCGCGCCTTCACCGCCGTCGCCGACGAGCTGCACTTCACCCGCGCCGCCGCCCGCCTCTACGTCGCCCAGCAGGCACTCAGCCGCGACATCCGGCGCCTGGAGCGGGAGTTGGGCGCGGAGCTGTTCGTCCGTACCACCCGCCAGGTCGCCCTCACTGCCGCGGGCGAACGGCTGCTGCCGCACGCCCGGCGGGTGCTCCAGGCCCAGGACGATCTGGCGGCGGCCTTCAGCGGGGCCGAGCGCCGTCCGCTGCTGGTGGACGTGAGCGCCCCGGTGACCACCGGAAGCCAGGTGCTGGCGGAGGCGCGGCGCCGTATCGGCCCCGAGACCGAGCTGGTGGCCCGCTTCCACAGCGGGCTGGCCGGGGCCGCCGCCGAACTCCTCGCCGGACGCCTCGACGTCTCCTTCGGCCGGGCCCGCGGCCTCGACCCCGCCGTGCTCGCCCGGCTGGACCACCGGCTGATTCGCTATGAGCGCATCGCCGTGGTGCTGCGCGAGGACCACCCGCTGGCCCGGCTCGAGGAGATCCCGCTGGCCGCACTCGCGGGCGAGACCCTGTACGCGGCGGCGGGCAACGACACCACCACCGAGTGGACGGATCTGGCCGCCCAGCTCTTCGCGGGGCGCGGGATCGCGATGGCGGAACCGTTCCCGGAGATCGACGGGGACGAGGAGTTCATCCGGGTGGTGACCAAGCGCCGCTGGTCGGTGCTGGCCAGCGAGGTGTTCACCCACCTGCCCGGCGCGGTGCTGCGGCCCCTCGCCGAGCCCGTTCCGCTCTCACCGGTCTCCATCGTGTGGCGCAAGGGCCTCGTCCACCCCGGCCTGGACGCCCTCCACGCGGCGGCCCGCGCGCTCGCCACGACGTCCGGCTGGCTCCACCGGCCACCGGGTGCGTGGCTGCCGCGTCCTGAGGCGGGCGCGATGTTCAGAGATTGACGCGGTTGACGTAGACGCGCTTGCGATGCGGAATCACCTGATACCAGACGAGCATCGTCTCGACGCTGTACGTGCGCAGACGATGGGGTTCGGGGTCGTCATCGAGGAGACCGTCCGGGCCGAGCCCTTGGGCCGCGAGATCGGCCAGAGCGCTGCCGATCACCTCGACCGCGCACCGGTCCGTGTCCTTCATGCCGCCGACTACCCACTCGGCGTCGGGGTTGTACTCCCAGGCCCAGCCGGCGGTGTCCTCGACGCCTTCGCCGCGTGTGTTCACCCGGCGGCCCCGGTCTCGGCGGACGCCTCGCGGAGAATGCGGGCGATGGTCCGTTGCGCAGCCTGGAACTCCTCTTCCGTGGCCTGCGGATCGCCGGTGACGCGCTCCGCCTCGCGCATGGCGTGGAACCTGCCGGGGTGGCGTTCGATCGCGACGACGGTCGCCCACTTCTCCAGGAACAGCCGCATCGGCGTGGTCGAAGCGGTCTGCACGGCGCGGTCGAACGCCTCACCCAGCTCACGGTCGAACTCGGCGATGCGCGTGAGGTCGAGCCGCTTGACCGCTTCCCGCAAGGCGTCCCGCGTCATCGGCGGCTGCGGGGTGACGGGCACGTGCGAATGATCCGGCTGGCTGCTCATGCGATCCTCCGGCGGGGCGGGGCGGGCGGTGCACCGCGTACGGTACCGGGCGATACCGCACGTCGGGTACGCGATGGCCATGACTCCACCGCATGAGACCGCGTGACGGAGCCCCGGGCATCCCCTCACCGCCACCCGGCCCCCCTGGTGAGAGCAAGGTTTCGTCCGCGTCACCTGCCGCCACAGCCCGGAAATCCGCCGTCCCTACCGTCTGTGGCGACACCGAGAACTGTGGAGGCGTGATGACTGCCCCGACCACCACCGCCACGCGCAAAGGGGGCCGCTGGATCGAGCAGTGGGACCCGGAGGACGAGAGGTTCTGGAGGGAGAAGGGCGAACGGATCGCCGCCCGGAACCTGGTCTTCTCCATCCTCTCCGAGCACATCGGGTTCTCCATCTGGAGCCTGTGGTCGGTGATGGTGCTGTTCATGGGGCCGGAGTACGGCGTCGACCCGGCCGGGAAGTTCTTCCTGGTCGCGATGCCCACCCTGGTGGGCGGGGTGCTGCGGGTGCCGTACACCTTCGCCGTCGCGCGGTTCGGCGGGCGCAACTGGACGATCGTCAGTGCGGGGATGCTGCTCGTGCCCGCGATCACCGCCGCCGTGGTGATGGAGCCCGGGACCTCGTACACCACGTTCATGGTGGTCGCGGCGCTCACCGGGGTCGGGGGCGGCAACTTCGCCTCGTCCATGACCAACATCAACTCCTTCTACCCGCTGCGCAGGAAGGGCTGGGCGCTCGGCCTCAACGCGGGCGGCGGCAACATCGGCGTGCCCGTGATCCAGCTGATCGGGCTGCTGGTGATCGGCACCGCCGGGGCGGCCCAGCCGCGGCTCGTGCTCGCCGTCTACATCCCGCTGATCGTCGTCGCGGCGGCGCTCTCGGCGATGTTCATGGACAACCTGGCGCCGGTGCGCAACGACGCCGGGGCGGCCAAGGAGGCGGCGCGGGACGCCCACACCTGGATCATGTCGCTGCTCTACATCGGCACCTTCGGGTCGTTCATCGGCTACAGCTTCGCCTTCGGCCTCGTGCTCCAGAACCAGTTCGACCGCACCCCGCTCCAGGCCGCCTCGCTCACCTTCATCGGCCCGCTGCTCGGCTCGCTCGTCCGTCCCGTCGGCGGCCGGCTCGCCGACGCCCACGGCGGCGCGAGGATCACGCTGTGGACTTTCGCCGCCATGGCCGCCGCGACTGTCGTGGTCGTCTACGCCTCCGCGCAGAAGTCGCTGGCCGTCTTCCTCGTCGGCTTCATCGCCCTCTTCGCCCTCAGCGGGCTCGGCAACGGCTCCACCTTCAAGATGATCCCCGGCATCTTCCAGGCGAAGGCCGTGGCCCGCGGCCTGACCGGCGAGGAGGCCGCGGCCTACGGGCGGCGGCTGTCGGGCGCGGCGATGGGGCTGATCGGGGCGGTCGGCGCGCTCGGTGGGCTCGGGATCAACCTCGCCTTCCGGGAGTCGTTCGCGAGCGCCCACTCCGGGACCCCCGCCTTCGTCTCCTTCCTCGGGTTCTACGCGGTGTGCTCCGCGGTCACCTGGGCCGTATACCTCCGTGGCGCCCGCCGCCCGGCGACGGTGTCCGCCGCGCAGGCGGGTGCGCACGATCCGCGGTCGGAGCGGCAACCCGCCTACGCGGACGTCTGAGCGGGGCGCCCATGGGGCTCCGGCGGCCATGGGGCTCCCGGCGCCCCGAGGGGCTCCGGGCGCCCCGAGGGGCTCCGGACGTCCCGGCGGTTCGGGGCGTACGGTCGGCCGGGGAAGCCCTCGGCCGTCCAGTCCGTTACGCCTGGGAAACCTCCGTGAACCGCCACCGACACGGGACGGCGACAGGATGCGGAACCGAAGGCGCCCATACACGAGTGAATCGGGAGATCGGGAGATCGGGACGAGAGCCATGCACCGAGAACAGACCGGAGCCGAGGGCGACGAGGTGCCCGTCGGCCCTCTCGCCGGATTCACCGTGGGGGTCACCGCCGCGCGCCGCGCGGATGAGCTCGGCGCCCTGCTGCGGCGCCGCGGCGCGGAGGTGATGTACGCGCCCGCGCTGCGGATCGTGCCGCTGGCCGACGACTCCGAACTCCTCGCCGCCACCAAGCAGTTGATCGACAGCGCACCCGATGTCGTGGTCGCCACCACCGCCATCGGCTTCCGCGGCTGGGTCGAGGCCGCCGACGGCTGGGGCCTGGGCGACGCCCTGCTCGACCGGCTGCGCGAGGTGCGGCTGCTGGCCCGCGGGCCCAAGGTGCGCGGGGCGATCCGGGCCGCCGGGCTGACCGAGGAGTGGTACCCGGCCTCCGAGTCGATGGCCGAGGTGCTCGAGCGGCTGCTGGAGGAGGGCGTCGAGGGGCACCGCATCGCCGTCCAGCTGCACGGTGAGCCGCTGCCCGGCTTCGTCGAGTCGCTGCGGGCCGGGGGAGCGGAGGTGGTCGGGGTGCCGGTGTACCGCTGGATGCCACCGGAGGACATCGGGCCGGTGGACCGGCTGCTGGACGCGACGGTGGCCCGGGCGCTGGACGCCGTCACCTTCACCAGCGCGCCCGCCGCCGCGAGCCTGCTGGACCGGGCGGAGCGGCGCGGGATGCGCGAGGAGCTGCTGGACGCGCTCCGCCATGATGTGCTGCCCGCGTGTGTCGGGCCGGTCACCGCGCTGCCGCTGGAGGCCCATGACATTCCCACCTCCCAGCCCGAACGGTTCCGGCTCGGGCCGCTTGTGCAGCTGCTGACCGCGGAACTTCCGGGGCGGGTGCGGCCGTTGCCGGTCGCCGGGCGGCGGCTGGAGATCCGTGGCCACGCGGTGGTCGTGGACGGGGAGCTGCGTACGGTGCCGCCCGCCGGGATGGCGCTGCTGCGGGCCCTGGCCCGGCGGCCCGGCTGGGTCGTGGCGCGGTCGGAGCTGCTGCGGTCGTTGCCGGGGGCGGGGCGTGATGAGCACGCGGTGGAGACGGCGATGGCTCGGCTGCGGACGGCTCTCGGCTCGCCGAAGCTGATCCAGACGGTGGTCAAGCGGGGGTATCGGCTGGCGCTCGATCCGTCTGCCGACACGAAGTACGCGGGCGAGTAGCTGTTCTGTCGGCGGGGCTCCGCCCCGGGCCCCGCCGGGGCTCCGCCCCGGACCCCGCTCCTCAAACGCCGGAGGGGCTGGGTTGCCGGAGGGGCTGGGTTGCCGGAGGGGCTGGGTTCGAGGGGTTACGGGTCATACGCGGGGCGGGCACTCTGAGGGGTGACCGGATCGGGCCTTCCCCGAAGGGGTGACGGGAACATGGCGTCGGCGTCGGCCTACGACCTGCGGTTCGACTCGGGGCGGATCTGCCTGGACCTGGTGGCCACGGTCGGCGGTCGGCTCAGCGAGGCGCCCGTCGAACGGCTCGGCGGGGTGGAGCCCCTCAGGGCGTGGCTGCTGGGCGCCGGGCTGGTGCCCGGCGGCACCTCGCTCGAGGCCGTGGACCACCGCTGGCTCGTCCGCTTCCGGGCCGCCCGCGACCTGCTGCACCGCATCGTCCACACCGAGGTCGAGGGCCATGCCGCGGCCGCCGATCTGGAGCGGATGAACGCGCTGGCCGCCACCGCCCCGCCCGCCCTGCGCGCCGTACGGACCCCCGACGGCGCCTTGGTGAGCGCCCTCGCGGGGAAGCCGGACTGCGGCGCTCTGCTCTCCCAGATCGCCCGGGACGCGGTGCAGCTGCTCACCGACCCGGTGGCGCGCGGGCAGTTGCGGCGCTGTGCGGGGGAGACCTGCTCGCTGGTCTACCTCGACACCTCGCGCGGCCGCCGACGCCGCTGGTGCTCCAGCGAAGTGTGCGGAAACCGCGAGCGAGTTGCCCGTCACCGCCGTCGCGTAAACCCGAGCATCAGCAAAGCATGAGCGATATTCAGTCATGACCCGGACATGACGCAGGCCCCGGATGGGGGGACCGGGGCCTGCGGGGCGGATTTGGGGAGGGAGCCCTTCCTGGTGGCCGGCGCCCGCCCGGCGTCGGCCTTACTCGGACTCAAGTACGCACCGCACAGCGGGAGATGTTCAGCCCGGGAATGGGATGTACATCACACGGCGGTCGATGAACGCCGAGCGTTTCCAGCCCGTACCCCCCTCGACCCGGCGGCTTGCGTACGCAAAGATGCCCTCGTGACCGAGAGGACGACACCGGACGACGCGCTCATGCGCGCGCTCTACGCGGAGCACGCAGGCCCGCTTCTCGCCTTCGTCCTGCGCCTGGTCGCGGGCGACCGGCACCGCGCCGAGGACGTGGTCCAGGAGACCCTCCTGCGCGCCTGGCGCAACGCCGACCAACTGCGGCGCTCCGGAGGATCGGTACGGCCCTGGCTGGTGACCGTGGCCCGCCGCATCGTCATCGACGGCCACCGTCAACGCCGCGCACGTCCCCACGAAGTGGACGCGGCGCCGCTCCATGTGATGCCCGCCGCGGACGACATCGACCGCGCATTGCGCCAGATGACCATTTCTGACGCGCTGAATGACCTCACCGATGCACATAGAGCGGCGCTCGTCGAGACATACTTCAAGGGACGGACGGTGAGTGAGGCGGCCGAAGTGCTGGGCGTTCCCGCCGGGACAGTGAGGTCCCGGGTCTTCTACGCGCTGCGCTCCCTGAAGCTTTCGCTCGAGGAACGGGGGGTCACGGCATGATGCCGGCAGCGGACGACCAGCAGCACACCGCGGTCGGCGCCTATGCGCTCGGGGTGCTCGACCCCGCCGACGCGGCGCGCTTCGAGGACCACCTCATCGGGTGCGAGCGGTGCGCCGCCGAGCTCGACGAGCTGATGGGCCTCCCGCCGCTGCTGGCCGAGTACGCCACCGCCGCCGACGGCACCGCGCTCCCGGATCCGGCGGTGGTCACCGCCCGCCCGGGGCCCGAGCTGCTCGACCGGCTGATGGACGACGTCGCGGTGAGCCGAAAAGCCTCCGGCAGAAGGCGGCTCTTCCTCGTCGCCGCGGCCGCCGTCCTCATCGTCGGCGGCCCGCTCGCGGGAGCGGCCATCACCGCGAGCTCCGACGACGACGGGGGCAAGGGCCAGGTGGCGGCCTCCTCCTCCAAGCAGGTGTACGACCAGGGCCAGAAGTTCAGCGCGGTCGACCCCGTCACCAAGGTGGACGCCTCCGTCTCGCTCCAGCAGAAGGGGTGGGGCACCTCCGTCGCCCTCAAGCTGGGCAACCTCAAGGGGCCGCGCACCTGCGACCTGGTCGCCATCGGCAAGGACGGCCACGAGGAGACCATCACCACCTGGGCCGTGCCCACCTCGGGCTACGGCGTCAAGGACGGGGACGGCTCCCGCTGGAGCAAGGAGCCGCTCTACGCCCAGGGCGGCGCCGCCATGAACACGAACGACATCGAGCGGTTCGAGGTCCGCACCCTGGACGGCCAGCGCCTGGCCCAGGTCAGGCTCTGAGAAACCCCCTCCCCTTCAGGTGTACGGTTGACGGCTGCCCTTAAGAACACAGAAGGGGGCCTGGGTGGCCGCGCAGAACGCCACGCATGACGACCGGACGGCACCGCGGGGGGACCGCGGTGACGGGGTCCGGGACAGCGAGATCCGGATCGAGCAGGCGCATCTGGACCGGGTGTACCACCGCCTCGCGGAAAAGATCCACGAGGCGGAGTTCCTCATGGACGACGCCGCCAAGCGCGGTCAGGTCGGCACGCCCGGCGCGCTCGCCGAACGGGACGCCCAGGTCTTCCGGGCCGGTGTGCATCTCAACCGGCTGAACAGCGAGTTCGAGGACTTCCTCTTCGGCCGCATCGATCTGCTGCCGGGCAAGGACGGCCAACGCGGCCCGGACGGCGCCTACACCTCCGTGGAGCCGGCCGACGACGCCATCCGCACCGGCCCGGACGGCGACCGCGCGGAGATCGCCGAAACGTTGCACATCGGCCGCATCGGCGTCCTGGACGCCGACTACGCCCCGCTGGTGATCGACTGGCGGGCGCCCGCCGCCGCGCCCTTCTACCGCTCCACCCCGGTCGCCCCCGGCCGGGTCGTCCGCCGCCGGGTGATCCGCAGCAAGGGCCGCCGGGTGCTCGGCGTCGAGGACGACCTGCTGCGCCCGGAGCTCAGCGCCACCCTCGACGGCGGGGCGCTGCCGGTGGTCGGCGACGGCGCGCTGATGGCCGCGCTCGGCCAGGCCCGCGGCCACACCATGCGCGACATCGTGGCGTCCATCCAGGCCGAGCAGGACCAGGTGATCCGCGCCCCCGCCGCCTCCATCACCGAGGTCGAGGGCGGCCCCGGCACGGGGAAGACGGCGGTCGCGCTGCACCGCGCGGCGTACCTCCTCTACCAGGACCGGCGGCGGTACGCGGGGGGCATCCTCGTGGTCAGCCCCACCCCGCTGCTGGTCGCCTACACCGAGGGCGTGCTGCCCTCGCTGGGCGAGGAGGGCCAGGTGGCCATCCGGGCGGTGGGCTCGCTGGTGGAGGGCGCCGAGGCCACCACGTACGACACCCCGGCCGTGGCCCGCGTCAAGGGCTCGTCCCGGATGGTGAAGGTGCTGCGCAAGGCCGCCCGCGGCGCGCTCGAGCTGCCGCGCGGAGCCGGTGCCGGGCCGGCCACGTCATCGGCCGTGTCCTCGGCCCCGCCGTCCTCCGACAACGGCCAGCTGACGCTGGACGGGGCGCTGGACGGCGCGCTGGACGCCGGCGGCGGCAGACCCGGCGCGGGCTCCGGGTCCAGACCCGGCGGTCCGCCCGAGCGGCTGCGCGTGGTCGCCTTCGGCGCCCGGATCGAGCTGGGCGCCGAAGAGCTGCGCACCATCCGCGGACACGTGCTGGGCGGCACCGCGCCCGTCAATCTGCTGCGCCCCCGCGCCCGCCGGCTGCTCCTGGACGCGCTGTGGACCCGCTCCGGCGCCCCCGGGCGGTACACCGACCCCGAGCTGGCCGCCGAGGCGCGGGAGGGCTTCGACGAGGACATCTCCTCCGAGGACTCCTTCCAGGAGTTCCTCGACGACTGGTGGCCCGAGCTCACCCCCCGCTCCGTCCTCGCCGCCATGGCCGATGAGAAGCGGCTGAACCGCTGGTCACGGCGGGTGCTCAACCCCCGCGAGGTCCGTCAGGTGGCCCGCTCGCTGGCCCGGCTCGGCCCGGACGGGCAGGGCCCGCTGTCCGTCCACGACGTGGCGCTGCTGGACGAGCTGACCACCCTGCTGGGCACCCCCGCCCGCCCCGCCGCCCCCCGCGAGGCCGATCCGCTGGACCAGCTCACCGGTCTGGACGAGCTGACCACGTACGCCGACCGGGTCAGCCCCCGCCGCAGCCGCGCCGAGCGGGCCGAGCGGGAGCGCGCCGACTACGCCCACGTGATCGTCGACGAGGCGCAGGACCTCACCCCGATGCAGTGGCGGATGGTCGGACGGCGGGGCCGCCACGCCACCTGGACGGTCGTCGGCGACCCCGCGCAGAGCTCCTGGTCCGACCCGGACGAGGCGGGGCAGGCCCGGGACGAGGCGCTCGGCAGCCGCCCGCGCCGCCGCTTCACCCTCACCGTCAACTACCGCAACCCGGCGGAGATCGCCGAGCTGGCCACCAAGGTCCTCACCCTCGCCATGCCCGGCACCCCCGCCCCCGAGGCGGTCCGCTCCACGGGCGTGGCGCCGCGCTTCGTACCGGGCGCGGACGGCGGCCTCGGCGCGGCCGCGCGCCGCGAGGCGGTCCGGCTGCTGGACGAGGTGGACGGCACCGTCGGCGTCGTCGTCGCGATGAACCGGCGCGCCCAGGCCCGTCAGTGGCTGGCGGGCCTGGGCGACCGGGTGGTGGCGCTGGGCAGCCTGGAGGCGAAGGGACTGGAGTACGACGCGACGGTCGTGGTCTCGCCCGCCGAGATCGCCGACGAGTCCCCGGCGGGGCTCCGGGTGCTGTACGTGGCGCTCACCCGCGCCACCCAGCGACTGACGGTCGTCTCGGGCGACCGCGACGAGCCGGACGGCGACGCCGTCCCGGACCTGCTGCGGGACTGACCCTTTCTGAGGCCCTTTCTGAGGCTCGGTTCCCCCCCCCAGCCACCGCTGGGAGGTGCCCCCTGCCGGAAGACCCAAGTGCCCGGCGTTCCGGGACGCTCCAAAATCCACCCCCGGGAGGGGAATCCCTTCCCGGGCCTGTTTGTTAGCCTTGATGTGGCACCGGCTCGATCCAAGCCCCCGGGCCCAACCTTCGTCGCTTCGAGCGACCACTTGCCGCGAGGCGAGCATGGCGGGTCGGTGCCACCTTTCATCTTTCTTCCGTGAGGGGTCCGCGCCCGGCGGCGTCAGCCGCCCAGGACGCGGACCTCTTCCGCTTGGGGGCCCTTGCGGCCCTGCACGATCTGGAATTCGACCCGCTGCTCGTCGACCAGGCTGCGGTAGCCGCTGCCGTCGATCGAGCTGTAGTGGACGAAGACATCCGGTCCGCCGTCCTCCTGGGCGATGAAGCCGTAGCCCTTCTCGGCGTTGAACCACTTCACGGTGCCCTGAGCCATGCCCGCGCTCCTCGTTGTCTCTTCCTCGACGTCCTTACGACGCTGTAGCGCGCCAGAGCCTAGGGCGGCGGCTGCGGCGGACGGCCCGCCTCGCCAGGCGTTCCCGCGAAGGAGTGGGGCTTTCCACTCGCCTGACCCCACTCTGCTATGTCAGAACAATATGTCCGAAAGTCGGGCCGGGTTACCCCGTACCCAGAGGTAGGTGTAACCATCTGAGGACGTGGCCCGGTATCCCGCGGCCCCGACAGCATGAACAAGGGAAAGCAGAGGAAGCAGGCCATGGCAACGGCGCCCAGCGTCTCGTACTCGATGACGGTCCGGCTGGAGGTGCCCGCGAGCGGTACCGCGGTCAGCCAGCTGACCACGGCCGTGGAGTCCTCCGGTGGCTCGGTAACGGGCCTCGATGTGACCGCGTCCGGCCACGAGAAGCTCCGTATCGACGTGACCATCGCCGCGACCTCGACCGCGCACGCCCAGGAGATCGTGGAGAAGCTGCGGGGCATCGAGGGTGTCTCGCTCGGCAAGGTCTCCGACCGTACGTTCCTGATGCACCTCGGCGGCAAGATCGAGATGTCGTCCAAACACCCCATCCGCAACCGTGACGACCTCTCCATGGTCTACACCCCGGGCGTGGCCCGGGTCTGCCAGGCCATCGCGGACAACCCCGAGGACGCCCGCCGTCTCACCATCAAGCGCAACAGTGTGGCGGTCGTCACCGACGGCTCCGCGGTGCTGGGCCTCGGCAACATCGGCCCCAAGGCGGCCCTGCCGGTCATGGAGGGCAAGGCGGCCCTCTTCAAGCGGTTCGCGGGCATCGACGCCTGGCCGCTCTGCCTGGACACCCAGGACACCGACGAGATCGTCGCGATCGTGAAGGCCATCGCTCCCGGCTTCGCGGGGATCAACCTGGAGGACATCTCCGCCCCCCGCTGCTTCGAGATCGAGGCGCGGCTGCGCGAGGCCGTGGACATCCCGGTCTTCCACGACGACCAGCACGGCACCGCGATCGTGGTGCTGGCGGCCCTCACCAACGCGCTGCGGGTGGTCGACAAGAAGGTCGAGGACGTGAGGGTCGTCATGTCCGGCGCGGGCGCCGCCGGCACGGCCATCCTGCGGCTGCTGATCGCCGCGGGTGTGCGGCACGCGGTGGTGGCCGACATCCACGGTGTGGTGCACGCCGGACGCGAGGACCTGGTCTCCGCCGACCCGGAGTCCCCGCTGCGCTGGATCGCGGACAACACCAACCCGGAGGGCGTCACGGGCACCCTGCGCGAGGCCGTGCGGGGCGCGGACGTCTTCATCGGCGTCTCGGCCCCGAACGTGCTCTCCGGCGACGACGTGGCCGCCATGGCGGACGGCGCGATCGTCTTCGCACTGGCCAATCCGGACCCCGAGGTGGACCCGGCGATCGCCCGCCAGACCGCGGCCGTGGTCGCCACCGGACGCTCGGATTTCCCGAACCAGATCAACAATGTCCTGGTGTTCCCGGGCGTTTTCCGTGGTTTGCTGGACGCGCAGTCGCGTACGGTGAACACCGAGATGATGCTGGCTGCTGCCGGTGCGCTCGCCGATGTCGTCCATGACGACGAGCTCAATGCCAACTACATCATTCCGAGCGTCTTCAACGACAAGGTCGCGGGGGCGGTCGCCGGGGCCGTGCGGGACGCGGCCCGCGCTGTGACCGGTACCACTGCGGTCTAGGCGGGGTACGGCGCGTCGCGCGCTCCGGGGTCCCGGAAGCGGCCATAGGGTGGCGGGCAGGAAAACGACCGCCACGGCGCTTTTCGTGTGACTCTCCAGGGCTCCGGATTGGCATTCCCGCCACAGGTGGGGGCAGGATGCGTTCCGGGCGCGAGGGTCTGAACAGCAGACCCGGGTCCGGGGACTGTCCGAGGGCCCTGGCAGCATCGGCTTCGATCTCACGCCTCATTGGCAAGATGAACACGGGAGTACAACATGAACCGCAGTGAGCTGGTGGCCGCTCTGTCCGAGCGCGCCGAGGTGACCCGAAAGGACGCCGACGCCGTGCTGGCCGCCCTCGCCGAGGTGACTGGTGAGGTCGTCGCGAAGGGCGACGAGAAGGTCACCATCCCCGGCTTCCTGACCTTCGAGCGCACCCACCGTGCCGCTCGCACCGCGCGCAACCCGCAGACCGGTGAGCCGATCGAGATCCCGGCCGGCTACAGCGTGAAGGTCTCCGCGGGCTCCAAGCTCAAGGAAGCCGCCAAGGGCAAGTAAGCCCCCGCGAACGAGAGGGGCGGCCACCCGGCAGGGTGGCCGCCCCTTTGGCGCTCCTACGGGCCCTGAGGCCCGCCTACGAGCCTCTACGAGGCCCTTCGAGGCCCCACGGAGCCTCCGTGCGGCCCCCACGGAGCCCCTACACGGCGTTGCCGCCGCCCGGGAGCTCGACCTTCGCGCCGAGCTCCACGAGCTTCTCCATGAAGTTCTCGTAGCCGCGGTTGATCAGGTCGATGCCGTGGACCCGCGAGGTGCCCTGGGCGGCCAGGGCCGCAATCAGGTAGGAGAAGCCGCCGCGGAGGTCGGGGATGACCAGGTCGGAGCCCTGGAGCTTGGTGGGGCCCGAGACGACCGCGGAGTGCAGGAAGTTGCGCTGGCCGAACCGGCACGCCGAGCCGCCCAGGCATTCGCGGTAGAGCTGGATGTGCGCGCCCATCTGGTTGAGCGCCGAGGTGAAGCCCAGCCGGGACTCGTAGACCGTCTCGTGGACGATGGACAGGCCGGACGCCTGGGTCAGGGCCACCACCAGCGGCTGCTGCCAGTCGGTCTGGAAGCCGGGGTGGACGTCGGTCTCCAGGGCGATCGCGTTGAGTTTGCCGCCCGGGTGCCAGAACCGTATGCCCTCGTCGCCGATGTCGAAGGCGCCGCCGACCTTGCGGTAGGTGTTCAGGAAGGTCATCATCTCGCGCTGGCGGGCGCCGCGCACGTAGATGCTGCCCTCGGTGGCCAGCGCCGCGCTGGCCCAGGAGGCGGCCTCCAGGCGGTCCGGGAGGGCGCGGTGGTTGTAGCCGCCGAGCTGGTCGACACCGGTGATCCGGATCGTGCGGTCGGTGTCCATGGAGATGATGGCGCCCATCTTCTGCAACACGCAGATGAGGTCCTCGATCTCCGGCTCGACCGCCGCGTTGGAGAGTTCCGTCACACCCTCGGCGAGCACCGCCGTCAGCAGCACCTGCTCGGTGGAGCCCACCGATGGGTACGGCAGCCGGATCTTGGTGCCGCGCAGCCGGTGCGGGGCCTCCAGGTACTGGCCGTCCGCCCGCTTCTCGATCGTCGCCCCGAACTGGCGCAGAACGTCGAAGTGGAAGTCGATCGGCCGTCCGCCGATGTCACAGCCGCCCAGGCCCGGGATGAAGGCGTGGCCGAGGCGGTGCAGCAGCGGGCCGCAGAAGAGGATCGGGATCCGCGAGGAACCTGCGTGTGCGTCGATGTCGGCGACATTGGCGCTCTCCACGTGCGTGGGATCGAGCACCAGCTCACCGGACTCGTCACCGGGGCGCACCGTCACACCGTGCAGCTGGAGCAGCCCGCGCACCACCCGCACATCGCGGATGTCTGGGACGTTGCGCAGCCTGCTGGGCGCACTGCCGAGCAGGGCGGCCACCATGGCCTTCGGCACGAGGTTCTTCGCGCCGCGGACACGGATCTCGCCTTCGAGCGGGGTGCCGCCATGGACGAGCAGGACATCGTTCGAGCGGGTCATCTGGTCTCGCGTTCCTGAGACGGGCAAGGGCCAAAAGGCACAGGGGCCAAAGGGCAAGAGTAATAGCCCCGGAGACCGCCTCCGTAAGGCTCTTGCACCCTTTGCGTCACCCCGTAGGCGACACAACACGTTCCGTTCCGGTCGAAAGGCCCACAGTCACGTGCGCCGCATCTGCTGTCTTGCGCCCCGACCTGCTCTCATACGGGACTCGACTTCCACTCCCCCTCCGGCCCGGATATGGGGGATCATGTGGCCATGACCGAGGTGTCCTCGCTCACAGGACGGCTGCTTGTCGCGACACCGGCGCTTGCTGACCCGAATTTCGACCGTGCGGTGGTGCTTCTCCTCGACCATGATGAGGAGGGCTCGCTCGGCGTGGTCCTGAATCGCCCGACCCCGGTGGGGGTGAGCGACATCCTGGAGTCGTGGGCCTCGCTGGCCGGGGAGCCGGGGGTGGTCTTCCAGGGCGGTCCGGTTTCGCTGGACTCGGCGCTGGGCGTGGCCGTCGTACCGGGCGAGTCGGGCCGGTCCTCGGCGCGCAGTGAGGACGGGCCACTCGGTTGGCGCAGAGTGCACGGCGCCATCGGCCTGGTGGACCTGGAGGCGCCGCCGGAGCTGCTGGCGGCGGCCGTGGGCTCGTTGCGCATCTTCGCCGGTTACGCGGGCTGGGGGCCCGGTCAGCTGGAGGACGAGCTCGCCGAGGGCGCGTGGTACGTGGTGGAGTCCGAGCCGGGCGATGTGTCCTCGCCCGCCCCCGAGCGGCTGTGGCGGTCGGTGCTGCGCCGCCAGCGCAGTGAGCTGGCCATGGTCGCCACGTATCCGGACGACCCTTCTCTCAACTAGGCATGAGTACCCTAGGGCTGTATGAGCACTCTTGAGCCCGAGCGCGGGGCAGGCACGGGGACCCTCGTTGAGCCGACACCGCAGGTGTCGCACGGTGACGGCGACCACGAGCGCTATGCCCACTATGTACAGAAAGACAAGATCATGGAGAGTGCCCTCTCCGGATCTCCCGTCGTCGCACTCTGCGGCAAGGTCTGGGTCCCGGGTCGTGACCCGAAGAAGTACCCGGTCTGTCCCATGTGCAAGGAGATCTTCGAGGGCATGGGCGCCGGCGGCGACAAGGGCAAGGACGGCGACGGCAAGAAGTAGCCGGTCCGTCGGCCCTGGGCGCTGACGAGAAGCCCCGCGCGAACAGACGGCACGCCCGGCCCGCGACCCCGAGACGGGGTCGCGGGCCGGGCGTGCCGTGCCTTGTGCGCCCTGCCGCGCGCCCGACGGCCCCAGTAGGGTCGGCCCATGAGCGGGCGTACGGAGAACGGGGCGGCGCGGGCCGCCTATCTGGTGTTCGGGGCGCGTGAGGTCGACGAGCCCGAAGCGGAAGGCGCCAGCGCCTACTGCCAGTTCGAGAAGGACTGGGACGCCCAGCTGGAGCGGTGCGAGCGGCTGGCCGCCGAGCGGGGCTACCGGCTCTCCGGCGGCTGCGTGATGTCGGTCGCCCAGCCGACCCTTCCCAGGCTCCTGGAATGGGCCGAGGACCCGGGCGCCGAGGTGGTGCTGGTGGCCAGCGACCGCGTTCTGGAGCGGTTCCGGAAGACCTGGCCGGACTGGGACCGGGTGGTCGAGCGGCTGGCGGAAGCGGGTGCGCGGGTAGAGGCCGTGCCGTATGTTGAACCCGCCTATCCGGGCGAGGAGTTGTCTCGTCGCTAGCGCGAATTCCCTTTTGTCGCGGAGTGGTTCGGCTCGCTGTATCACGAAGTGGTTCAGACCTCTTGTGGGGTCGCTCAAGGTTCCCTAGCCTCACGCATATTGTGCTGAGCGAAACATGCGTTGCATTACATGCAACGCCAAATGTTTAAGGGTCCTTATGAAGTCGTCCCATCTCGCTGTTTCCCGGCTGTCCTCCCGCGTCACCGTGCCCGTGGTGGCACTCGCCCTGGCGGGGCTGGCCATGACCGGATGTGCACCCTCCACCTCCGACAACAGCTCCAAGGAGGACGAGAAGAGCGGCAAACTGCGTGTCTGGCTCTTCCAGGAGGTCAATAACGCGCCCAAGAAGAAGGTGATCGACGCGGCGGTCGAGGGCTTCGAGAAGGAGCACGACGGAACCGACGTCGAGGTGACCTACATCCCCGTCGACACCCGGGCGCAGAAGATCAAGGCGGCTTTCAACGACCCCAAGAGCGCTCCCGACGTCATCGAGTTCGGCAACACCGACACCGCCGGCTACGTCAAGGACGGCGGGCTGCTGGACGTCAGCAAGGAGATCGGCGCCTGGGGCGACTCGACCAATATCGACCCCACCGCGAAGTACTCGCTGACCATCGGCGGCAAGGTCTACGGCGCCCCGCTCTTCGTCGGCGTACGGGCGCTGTACTACCGGACGGACGTCTTCAAGGAGCTCGACCTGGAGCCGCCGACCACCCAGGACGAGTTGATTGCGACCGCGAAGAAGATCCGCTCGGAGCGGCCGGATCTGTACGGTCTCGCGGTCGGTGGCGCCTACACCTACGGCGCGATGCCCTTCATCTGGGCCAACGGCGGCGACCTCGCCGACGAGAAGGGCAAGTTCGGCTCCAACGAGTACGAGGCGGCCATCGACAGCGCCGACGC
This sequence comes from Streptomyces javensis, assembly GCF_039525925.1. Lineage (NCBI taxonomy): Bacteria > Bacillati > Actinomycetota > Actinomycetes > Kitasatosporales > Streptomycetaceae > Streptomyces > Streptomyces javensis. The sequence goes on from NZ_BAAAIF010000015.1 coordinate 45,662, forward strand.
CCAGAAGGGCGTGAAGGCGTACACCTCGCTCTTCGGCAACGACAACTGCCCGGCCGCCAAGTGCGCACAGTGGGGCGGCAACGACACCGTAGAGGCGTTCGCCTCGGGCAAGGCGGCCATGGCGATCGGCGGCGACTTCAGCCGCCAGGCCATCGAGGCGGGCAAGGCCAAGGGCAAGTACAAGGTCGTGCCGCTGCCGGGCGTGAAGAAGGGCGACATCGCACCGGCCTTCGCGGGCGGGAACAACCTCGGGGTGCTCAAGAGCACCTCGCACCGCACGATCGCGGTGGACCTGCTCAAGACGCTCGCCGGGAAGAAGACCCAGCGCGAGCTCTACGACGCCATGGGCTTCCTGCCCACCTTCACCGATGTGCGCGGCGAGGTCGCCCACAAGGACGCCTTCGTCAAGCCCTTCGTGAAGACCCTCAACGACAGCGCCAAGTTCGTGCCCGCCTCGCCCGGCTGGGCGGCCATCGACGCGCAGCTCGTCCTGCCGACCATGTTCCAGGAGATCGTCAGCGGCCGTAAGAGCGTGCCCGCCGCCACCCAGGACGCCGCGAAGAAGATGGACGAGGCATTCGAGCAGTGAGCGCCGGCACCGCACAGCACGCCCGGCGAGCCCCCGCCAAGGGCCGCCGTTCCCGGCCGGGGTCCACCGTCCCGGCCGGGCGCCGATCCGGGAAGGGCCCCCGGCGCGGCACCTGGACCCCCTGGCTCTATCTCGCCCCGGCGCTCGTCGTTCTGGGCGGGCTGCTCGTCTACCCCATCTACCAGCTCGGTCTGATCTCCTTCCTGGAGTACACCCAGGCGCAGGTCAGCGGCGGTGAACCGACCACCTTCCAGGGGTTCGCCAACTACGCCGAGCTGTTCGGCGACAGCGAGTTCTGGAACGTCGCCGTCGCCACCCTGCTCTTCGCCGCCGTCTGCGTGGTGTCCACCCTCGCGGTCGGCTGTGCGCTGGCGGTGCTGCTGACGCGCGTACGGGCGATTCCGCGGCTGGCGCTGATGCTGGCCGCGCTCGGCGCCTGGGCCACCCCGGCGATCACCGGCTCGACGGTCTGGGTCTTCCTCTTCGACCCCGACTTCGGACCGGTGAACAAGGTCCTGGTGTGGTTCGGCCTCTCCGGTTTCGAGGACTACTCCTGGACCTACGACCGCTACAGCGCCTTCGCCCTGGTGCTGTTCGAGGTCGTGTGGTGTTCGTTCCCGTTCGTGATGGTCACCGTCTACGCGGGCATCCGGGCCATCCCCACCGAGGTGCTGGAGGCCGCCGCCCTGGACGGCGCCTCCACCTGGCGGATCTGGCGCACGATCATGGCGCCGATGCTGCGGCCGATCCTCGTCGTGGTGACCATCCAGTCCATCATCTGGGACTTCAAGGTCTTCACGCAGATCTACGTGATGACGAACGGCGGCGGGATCGCCGGCCAGAACATGGTGCTCAATGTGTACGCGTACCAGAAGGCGTTCGCGTCCTCGCAGTACAGCCTGGGTTCGGCGATCGGCGTGGTGATGCTGCTGATCCTGCTGGCCGTCACGCTGGTGTATCTGCGGCTGCTGCGACGCCAGGGAGAAGAACTGTGAGCCACTCGCGCGTCTCGCTGCGCATCCGCCGTCCCTGGCGCTTCGCCGCCGAGGCCACCGCCCTGGTCGTGGCCGCCGTGGTGGCCTTCCCGCTGTACTGGATGGTGCTCTCGGCCTTCAAGCCGGAGGGGGAGATCCAGTCCACCGAGCCCCGGCCGTGGACGGGGTCCCCGTCGCTGGACTCCTTCCGGCGCGTCTTCCAGCAGGAGGACTTCGGGCGCTACTTCCTCAACAGCCTGTTCGTGGCCGGGGTGGTGGTGGTCGCCTCGGCGCTGATCGCCTTCCTGGCGGCCACCGCGGTCGCCCGCTTCACGTTCCGGTTCCGCACCACACTGCTGATCATGTTCCTGGTCGCCCAGATGGTGCCGATCGAGGCGCTGACCATCCCCATGTTCTTCCTGATGCGCGATCTGGGGGAGTCGGTGCCGGGAGTGGGGCTCAACACCCTGGGGTCGCTGATCCTGCCGCACATCGCCTTCTCGCTGCCGTTCGCCATCTGGATGCTGCGCGGCTTCGTCAAGGCGGTGCCCGAGGCGCTGGAGGAGGCGGCCTATCTGGACGGGGCCAGCCGCTCCCGCTTCCTGTGGCAGATCCTCTTCCCCCTCGTCTTCCCCGGACTCGTGGCGACGAGCGTCTTCTCCTTCATCTCCGCCTGGAACGACTTCCTCTTCGCCAAGTCCTTCATCATCAGCGCGACCGAGAACTCCACCCTTCCGATGGCGCTGCTGGTCTTCTTCAAGGACGAGGGGAACGACTGGGGAGGGATCATGGCGGCGTCCACCGTCATGACCATCCCGGTGCTGATCTTCTTCGTGCTCGTCCAGCGCCGGCTGGTCTCCGGGCTCGGCGGCGCGGTGAAGGACTGACGGGGACGACGAGCACTGACGAGCACTGACGAGCACTGACGAGGACCGTAAGAGCTGACGATGGGCCGACAGCCGACGATGCGCCGACAGGGGAGCAGATGACTCACGACGCCGCGGGGCTGATCCCCGCGCCCCGCCATGACCAGAGCCGTCCCGGCCGCGCGGGCGCGCGGATCCACCCGCGGCGCACCGCCCTGGCCGCCGGGCCCGGTACCGAGGGGGTGGCGCGGCTGCTGCGCACCACCCTCGGCCAGGCGCTCGGCCTGTCCCTGCCGGACGGCGAGCCCGGCGGCGACGACACCATCAGCCTGCGGATCGACGCCGCGCTGGAGCCCGAGGGCTACCGGCTCACCGTGGCCGACGGCCGGGTGGAGATCGCGGGCGGCACGGCCGCGGGCGTCCACTGGGGCACGCAGACCCTCCGTCAGCTGCTGGGCCCCGACGCCTTCCGCCGCGCCCCGTTCCGGGGCGCGGAGACCGGCTGGGAGCTGGCGGAGCGGACGGTCGAGGACGCGCCGCGGTTCGCCTGGCGCGGGCTGATGCTGGACGTGGCCCGCCACTTCATGCCCAAGGACGGCGTGCTGGCCTATCTGGACCTGCTCGCCGCCCACAAGCTCAATGTGTTCCACTTCCATCTCACCGACGACCAGGGCTGGCGCGTCGAGATCCGCCGCTACCCGAGGCTGACCGAGGTCGGTGCCTGGCGCGAGCGCACCAAGCTGGGCCACCGGGCGTCCCCGCTGTGGGACGAGCGGCCGCACGGCGGCCACTACACCCAGGACGACATCCGCGAGATCGTCGCCTACGCCGCCGAGCGGCATATCACCGTCGTGCCCGAGATCGACATCCCCGGACACTCGCAGGCCGCCATCGCCGCGTACCCGGAGCTGGGCAACACCGATGTCATCGACACCGCCTCCCTCGGAGTCTGGACCACCTGGGGCATCAACCCGAACGTACTCGCCCCCACCGACAACACGCTCCGCTTCTACGAACACGTGCTGGAAGAGGTCCTGGAGCTGTTCCCCGGCGCCTTCGTCCACATCGGCGGCGACGAGTGCCCCAAGGACCAGTGGAAGGCGTCCCCGGCCGCCCAGGAGCGCATCCGCGCCCTGGGCCTGGCCGACGAGGACGAGCTCCAGAGCTGGTTCATCCGCCACTTCGGCCACTGGCTCGCCGAGCGCGGCCGCCGGCTGATCGGCTGGGACGAGATCCTCGAGGGCGGCGCGCCCGACGCCCCGCTGCCCGAGGGCGCCGCGGTCTCCTCCTGGCGCGGCTACGCGGGCGGGATCGCCGCCGCGCGGGCCGGCCACGACGTCGTCATGTGCCCCGAGCAGCAGGTGTACTTCGACCACCGGCAGGCCCCGGGCGAGGACGAGCCGGTGCCGATCGGCTACGTCCGCACCCTGGAGGACGTCTACCGCTTCGAACCGGTTCCCCCGGAGCTCACCGGCGTAGGAGCGGACCGGGTGCTGGGCGCCCAGGCCAATGTCTGGACCGAGGTGATGGAGGACCGCAGGCGGGTGGACTACCAGGTCTTCCCCCGGCTCGCCGCCTTCGCCGAGGTCGTCTGGTCGGCACTGCCGCCGTCTCCCGAACGGGACTTCGAGGCGTTCCAGGGGCGCATGGAGGCACATTACGCGCGCCTGGACGCGCTCGGCGTGAGCTACCGCCCGCCCGCCGGGCCGCTTCCCTGGCAGCGGCGCCCCGGCCTTCTCGGACGCCCGCGCGAGGGGGCGCCCCCGATCGTGTGAGCCGCCCGTAAGGTGCGCACCGCGCTTCCCCGCCCCTGGGAGCGTAGTCCCACCGGCGCAAGCCCAAATCGCACAAGGGTCCCTGAAACGTGGCAATCCACTCCCGACGGAGACGTCGTAAGAAACCCGTACCATCCCCCAGGTCAGGGACGGATCCACGGATCACGGACCCCCGCGACGGCGGGCTCGCAAGATGTGCCAGAGTTGCCACGTCCGGGCTGTCAGCACGTACCGTACGGCGCAACAGCCGGGACACCGGGGAAGGGGCAGCTGGGTTGACCACGCACGCACCGCAGGCGGCGCACACGGTGACGTTGCCGGGCACGCTCGACGAGGCCGTGGCGGCACTGGCCGCCATGCCCGCCGCCGTGCCCGTGGCGGGCGGTACCGATCTGATGGCCGCGGTCAACTCCGGCCTGCTGCGGCCCGCCGCGCTCGTCGGCCTCGGCCGGATCAGCGAAATCCGCGGCTGGCGCTATCTGGACGGGCACGCCCTCCTCGGCGCCGGACTCACCCACGCCCGGATGGGCCGCCCCGACTTCGCCGCGCTGATCCCGGCGCTGGCCGCGGCCGCGCGCGCCGCCGGGCCCCCGCAGATCCGCAACGCCGGCACCCTGGGCGGCAACATCGTGACCGCCGCCCCCACCGGCGACGCGCTGCCGGTGCTCGCCGCCCTGGAGGCCACGGTCATCATCGCCGGGCCCGAGGGGTCCCGCCGCGAGATCCCGGTCAGCCATCTGCTCGCCGGGGTCGATCTGCTGCGCCCCGGTGAACTCGTCGGATTCGTCCGGGTTCCGCTGCTGCACGCCCCGCAGACCTTCCTGAAGGCCACCGGGCGCACCGGGCCCGGCCGGTCCACCGCCTCCGTCGCCCTCGTCCTGGACCCCGCGCGGCGCGGGGTGCGCTGTGCCGTGGGCGCGGTCGCGCCGATGCCGCTGCGCCCCCTGGAGGCCGAGCGCTGGGTCGCCTCGCTCATCGACTGGGACGGCGACCGCGGCCATCTGGACCCGCAGGTCACGACCGCCTTCGGCGAGTACGTCGCCGCCGCGTGCATCCCCGATCCGCTGCCCCCGCAGGACGGCAGCGAGCCGGTCCCCCTGCCGCCTGCCGCGATCCACCTGAGGCGTACCGTGGCAGCCCTGGCCCGCCGAGCACTGGGGAGGGCACTCGCGTGAGTGATGAACAGCAGCCGCACCGGCCGGAGCCGGGGAGCGGATGGCAGCCGATGCCGCACGGCCCGGAGTACGACGCCGAGTCGACGGCCTTCGTCCAACTGCCGCCCGACTACGCCCACCCGGACCCGACCGACCCCTCCGGCCGTTGGGACCCGCTCGCGGCGCCCGGCACGGGCTACGCGCCCCCGCCCATGGACACCGGGCACGGTGACCCGTCCCAGGGCGGCCACTGGCAGCCGTCCGGCCATGACCAGGGCGCGCCCCATGACCAGGGCATGCACGGTCAGGGCGTGCACGACCAGGGCATGCACGACCAGGGCATGCATGACCAGAGCGTGCACGACCAGGGCATGACCGGGCACTGGACCACCACCGGGACCGATGGCGGCTATCTCTACGGCGGTCACCACGATCCCCATCACGGGTCCGGCCAGTGGCCGGTGCCCGCCGAGGACCAGCAGGGCCACCATCCGCCGCACACCGGCCACTGGCCGGCTCCGGCGGCCGAGGAGCCGGTGGACGACTGGCCGGTGCCCGCCCCGTCCGACGACGGCTCCGGCGGGCCCGTGCACACCAGCCAGTGGACCATCCCGGTCGCGGGCGACGAGGGTGTGGACGAGACCGGTGAGTACCGCGTCGACGACCACCCGGGCCCGGCCGTCCCTCCGTACGGCGGCCACGCGGACGGTCCCCAGGACCCGCAGACGACGGCCCAGTTGCGGATGCCGTTCGCCGGGCAGGCACAGCCCCGGCAGCAGCCCCATCAGCCCCATCAGCCGCAGCAGCCCCTCCAGCCCCGGCCCGGGCAGCAGCAGGGGCACTCGGGCGAGTGGTCGGTTCCGGCCGCCGAGGAGGGCACGGAGGACTCCGGGGAGTACGCGGTCGAGGGCCACCCGGGCCCGGCCGCGTCCGCACCACCGGCCGTTCCCATGCCGCCGCCCGCCCGCCGCCGGCTGCGCATGCCCGACCGCGATGAACCGGCCCCGGCCGCGGACCCGGCGTGGCCGGGCCCCTCCGCCGGGGACTCGGGCGAGTTCGCGACCGACGGGCACCAGGGGCTGCACACCCCGCCCCGCGGCACGCCGCCGCACGGCACGCCCCCTCATGGCACCTCGCCCGGCACCCCGCCGCACGACGGCCCCGCGCCCGGGCGGCCCGCCGCCGAACCCCCCGGCCGGCGGCCGGGCGGTCCGGCCGCCGGGGACTCCGGCGAGTTCCCGGTCGGCTTCCCGGCCGACGGGCAGCACGCCGGGCTGGAGACCCCGCCGCACGGCAGTCCGGCGCCCGGGCTGCCCCAGGCCCAGGCCCAGGAGGCGTCCTGGCACGGCGCGTTCGCGGACGACCGTCTGACGGGCGACGGGCTGGCGGACGACCGGTTCGGGGACGCCCAGCCGACGGGCGCCCCCTTCGCGGGGGACTCCCATGGGCACGCCCCGCACCCCGGCCCCGAGGACGGCGCGGGCCACACCGACGCCCCCGGCGCCGAGCCGGGCGCCGCCGAGGCCCCCGTCGAGGCACCCGCCGAGGCGGTGCCGGACGACGCCGGGCCCGAGCTCACCGCTCCCTCGGCCGAGCCCGAGCCCGAGCCCGAACCCGCCCCGGCCGAGGGCGAGTTCCCGGACGCGTCTGACGCCGCCGGAGCGCCCGCCCCGGCCGGGACCCCCGCCGACGCCCCCGAGGCCGCTGACACCCCCGTCGAGCCCCTCGCCGAGCCCCTCCTCGCCGAGGCCGCCCAGGCCGCGGACGAGGGCCCGAGCCACAGCGAGCATCCGCTCGCCTCGTACGTGCTGCACGTCAACGGCGCCGACCGCCCCGTCACCGACGTCTGGATCGGCGAGTCGCTGCTCTACGTGCTGCGCGAGCGCCTCGGCCTCGCGGGGGCCAAGGACGGCTGCTCCCAGGGCGAGTGCGGGGCCTGCTCGGTCCAGGTCGACGGGCGGCTCGTCGCCTCCTGCCTGGTGCCCGCTGCCACCGCCGCGGGCAGCGAGGTCCGCACCGTCGAGGGCCTCGCCACCGGCGGACAGCCCTCCGACGTCCAGCGCGCGCTCGCCCGGTGCGGGGCCGTGCAGTGCGGCTTCTGCGTGCCCGGGCTCGCGATGACCGTGCACGACCTCCTCGAGGGCAACCACGCCCCGACCGACCAGGAGACCCGCCAGGCGATCTCCGGCAACCTCTGCCGCTGCTCCGGCTACCGCGGGGTCCTCGACGCCGTCCGCGAGGTCGTCGCGGGCCGTGAGGCCGCCGAGGACACGGAGGCCGAGGCGGACGAGGGACACGACGCCCACCAGGACCCGGCCCGCATCCCGCACCAGACGGGACCGCACGGCATCACCGGCAACGGGAGCGTCAACGGAAGCGGCAGCGGAAGGGCATCGGCATGACCGGAATCGCGGACGGCACGGGCGCCGTCACCGCCACCCCCGCCGCCGGAACGCCCGTCAAGGCCCCGTCCACCATGGGCCTCGGGGTGTCCCTGCCGCCCACCGACTCGGCCGCCAAGACCTCGGGCACCTTCCCGTACGCGGCCGACCTGTGGGCCGAGGGGCTGCTGTGGGCGGCCGTGCTGCGCGCCCCGCACCCGCACGCCCGCATCCTCTCCATCGACACCAAGCAGGCCGTCGAGATGCCCGGCGTACGGGCCGTGGTGACCCACACCGACGTGCCCGGCGACGCCTCGCACGGCCGCCGGGTCGCCGACCGCCCGGTGTTCGCCAAGGACCTGGTCCGCCACCACGGCGAGCCGATCGCCGCGGTCGCCGCCGACCACCCCGACACGGCCCGGCTGGCGGCCGCCGCCATCGCCGTCGAGTACGAGGTGCTGGAGCCGGTCACCGACCCCGAGCAGGCGTTCTCCGCCGAGCCGCTGCACCCCGACGGCAATCTGGTCCGCCACATCCCGCTGTCCTTCGGCGATCCGGACGTGGTCGGCGAGGTCATCGTCGAGGGGCTGTACCGGATCGGCCGCCAGGACCCGGCGCCCATCGGCGCCGAGGCGGGCCTGGCCGTGCCCCGCCCCGACGGCGGGGTGGAGATCTACACCGCCTCCACCGATCCGCACGCCGACCGCGACCTGGCCGCCGCCTGCTTCGGTCTCGAGCCGGAGCGGGTGAAGGTCGTCGTCACCGGCGTCCCCGGCGCCATGGGCGAGCGCGAGGACCCGGGGATGCAGCTGCCGCTCGGGCTGTTGGCGCTGCGCACCGGCCATCCGGTGAAGCTGGCCGCGACCCGTGAGGAGTCCTTCCTCGGTCACGCCCACCGCCACCCCACCCTGTTGCGCTACCGCCACCACGCGGACTCCCAGGGCAAGTTGGTCAAGGTCGAGGCGCAGATCCTGCTGGACGCGGGCGCCTACGCCGACTCCTCCGCGGACACGCTGGCCGCCGCCGTCTCCTTCGCGTGCGGTCCCTATGTCGTTCCGCACGCCTTCATCGAGGGCTGGGCGGTGCGCACCAACAACCCGCCCTCCGGCCATGTGCGCGGCGAGGGCGCGATGCAGGTGTGCGCCGCGTACGAGGGCCAGATGGACAAGCTGGCGGCCAAGCTGGGCCTCGACCCGGTCGAGATCCGGATGCGCAATGTGATGGCCACCGGCGATCTGCTGCCCACCGGACAGACCGTCACCTGCCCGGCCCCGGTCGCCGAGCTGCTGCAAGCCGTAAGGGACGCACCGCTGCCCACCCTCCCCAAGGACGACCCCGAGGAGGAGTGGCTGCTGCCCGGCGGCCTGGAGGGCGCGGGCGATCCGGCCGCGGTGCGGCGCGGGGTCGGCTACGCCCTGGGCATGGTCCATATGCTCGGCGCCGAGGGGCGGGACGAGGTCTCCACCGCCACCGTCAAGGTCACCGGGCCGGTGGCCACCGTCATCTGCGCGGCCGTCGAGACCGGCCAGGGCTTCACCACCCTGGCCCGCCAGATCGTCCAGGACGTCCTCGGTATCGAGGAGGTCCATGTGGCGCCCATCGACACCGACCAGCCCCCGGCCGGGCCCGCCTCGCGCGGCCGCCACACCTGGGTCTCGGGCGGTGCGGTCGAGCGCGCCGCGAAGATGGTCCGCACCCAGCTGCTCCAGCCCCTGGCGCACACGTTCGGCATGTCCACCGAGCTGCTCAGCATCGCCGACGGCAAGATCACCTCGTATGACGGGGTGCTCAGCACGACCGTCGAGGAGGCACTGGAGGGCAAGGAGCTGTGGGCCACCGCGCAGTGCCGTCCGCACCCCACCGAGCCGCTGGACGAGACCGGCCAGGGTGACGCCTTCGTCGGGCTCGCCTACTGCGCGGTGCGCGCCGTGGTGGACGTCGACATCGAGATCGGCGCGGTACGGGTCGTCGATATGACGGTGGCCCAGGACGTGGGCCGGGTCCTCAACCCGCGTCAGCTCAAGGCCCGTATCGAGGCGGGCGTCGCCCAGGGCATCGGCGCGGCCCTCACCGAGAACCTGCGCACCTCACGCGGTGTGGTCCGGCACCCGGACCTGACCGGCTACGCCCTGCCGACCGCCCTGGACGTCCCCGACATCCGCATCGTCAAGCTGGTCGAGGAGCGGGACGTGGTGGCCCCCTTCGGCGCCAAGGCGGCCAGCGCGGTGCCGGTGGTCACCACCCCGGCCGCGGTCGCGGCGGCGGTCCGCGCGGCCACCGGCCGCCCGGTCAACCGCCTCCCGATCCGCCCCCAGGCGGCGGTCGTCAACCGGGGCTAGGCACCCGATAAGGAGGCTGCGGGCGGGCCCACCGCCCGCGCCTCGCCGCCCGCCCCGCCGTCTACGGCACGGGATTGTCCGGGACGTGTAACAGAGGGATCCCTCCCCGCCCCAACTCCATCCTCATGTTTGCGAAAGCGACACAGGAGACATGAGGAGCGAGGCGGACATGGCACGGCACCGGATCATGGGGGCGAACAGCCGAATACTGGCGGCGGCGTTCGGTGTGGTGGGGGTGACCGCCCTGGCCGCCGTGTGGACCGCCCAGTCCGGAACCGCCGAGGCCGATCCGGGCGCGTCCCCATCGCCGAAGCCGACGCCGATCGTGGGCCAGACCTCCAAGCCGGACCCCGAACTGCCCGATCCCGTGGTCAACATGGACATAGCCCACGCCTCCGACAAGGGCGCCAAGGGCGTCAACATCACGATCGACGACGGTCCGGATCCGACCTGGACCCCGCAGGTCCTCCAGGTGCTCAAGGCCAACGGCGTCAAGGCCACCTTCTGCATGGTCGGCCCGCAGGCCCAGGCCCATCCGGACCTGGTCAAGGACGTGGTCGCGGACGGGCACCGGCTGTGCGACCACTCCGTGTCGCACGACACGACGATGGACACCAAGTCATCCGCCTACCAGTCCAAGGAGATCCTTGACGCCCAGCGAATGATCACCAAGGCGTCGGGCGGCGTCAAACCGCTCTACTACCGCGCCCCGGGCGGTGCGTTCACCCCGTACAGCCGTCAGATCGCCGCCTCGCAGGGCATGCGGCCGCTGGGCTGGAACGTGGACTCCAAGGACTTCAAGCAGCCGGGTGTCGAGACCGAGGTCAACACCGTCAAGAACGAGATCTCCAACGGCCCCACCGTGCTCTTCCACGACGCGGGCGGCGACCGCGGCCAGACGGTCGAGGCGCTGCGCCAGGTCCTGCCGTGGCTGAAGGAGCAGGGCTACAGCTTCGGCTTCCCGGTCCGCTGATCAGGGAGATGGAGCGCCCGCACGGTGCGGTGCCCGTCACCGGCGGGCGCCATCGGCCCGCCGGTGACAGTCGCTCCGGTCAGGCCGGGGGCGGGCCCGTGAGAGCGGGTTCGCGCTCGTCCTCGCGGGCGGCGAAGGGGCACTGCCAGTCGGCGGGCTTGGGGCGGCCGGAGTAGCGGCGGGCCTCGGAGAGCTCCTCGTACTCGAGCAGGTTGGGATTGATGTCGCCCTGGAGCTGGATGTCCTGCTTGCGTATCTTCTCCGCGAGCCGGTCCCACATCTTGGCGCCCTTGATGCGGTCGAACTGCTCATGCGAGTTGAAGGCCAGCATCGGGAAGGGAGGACGGCGGCCCCAGCGGCGGTGGGTCTCGTGCAGGCCGATGACGAAGAAGGGGTGACCGGCGACGCTGTAGGCGAACTCCCTGGTCTGCGGGTCGGAGGAACGGCCCTCGGCCCAGCGATAGGACCGGGAGTCCTGTTCGTGGAGGAGTTGGAGCTGTTCCCACAGCAGCTCCTCGAACCGCAGCTCATCCACTCCGCGCGGTTGCTCGAAGGTCGCGATGAAGCTCGTGAACGACCGGTGGCTCCAGTCGGCCGACTCCACGAAATCCGCCAGGTCGAGCGCCATCAGCCGGGCCGAATCGTCGGATCCCATCCGGTCGTAGTGACGATGGGTGATACCACCCTTGCGCCAGGCGGACCGTCCCGCCAGGCAGGCGAACCGGTCCCCCAGGATGAACCGCTCCACCTCGTCACGCGCGTCCACTGTCATGGCCAGCCTTCCTTCCAACTACGTGCCTCCTCGCTGGGAGCTCATCTCCTTCTCCACATGAAGGCGCCCACCCTGCTCACCTGCGTAGGAGAGCAGGAGAACGAGATGGGGCGCCTGGCTGAATTGTGATCGGCGAGGGCCCGATCGGCGAAATCCGGGTCGGGGCCGCCCCGGGGGAGCGGCCCCGGTCCGGGCCCTGGGCCCCGGACCGTCAGCTGCGGGCGCGGTCCAGCGCCGCCGCCACCACGGGGCCGATCCGGTCCAGGGACTCCTCCCGCATCATCCGGTAGTGGTGATCGGGGACGCCGTGCACCACCAGGGCGCCGTCCACGAAGGAGAGCCAGGCGTCCGCCACATGCAGTGGATCGCGCCGGTAGCCGGGGATCTCCTCCACGGCCCGGAAGAGCAGCATGTCGCCCTGGAACCGGTCGGGCGCGAACTTCCGCATCAGCTCCTGGTCGTTGAGCAGGATGTCGAGCAGCGGGAAGCTGGTCTCCCCCTCCAGCAGCCGGGCCGGCAGCCCGGTCTCCCGGCAGAGGTCGGCCACCAGGTCGGCGGTGCCGTCCGCCCCGTCGGGGTGCGCCTCCAGCCAGCCCGGGGCGAAGATGTCGCCGCCGCCGATGTCGTCGAGCAGCACCCCCAGCCACTGGCGCTTGCTGAGCTCGGGCGCCTCGGGCAGGGCCTGGGCGTTGTCGGGGTAGGCGTCCACCACGGCCAGCGTGGCGACCTCCTCGCCGCGCGCCTGGAGCCGGGTGGCCATGGCGTGGGCGATCAGCCCGCCGAAGGACCAGCCGAGCAGATGGTAGGGACCGGTCGGCTGGACGGTCCGGATCTGCTCCAGATAGTCGGCGGCCATCTCCTCGACGCTCGCCGGGAGGACGTCCGGTTCGGTGAGACCGCGCGCCTGGAGCGCGTACACCGGCTGGTCAGGGGCGAGATGGCGGAGCAGTCCGGTGTACGACCAGCCGAGACCGCCGCCGGGGTGGACGCAGAACAGCGGCGGGCGCGTCCCCTCGCCGCGCAGCGGCAGCAGGATGTCCAGCGGCTGCTGACGGTGCGGGTCGGCGGGGCCCGCGGCGTCCAGGCGGGCCACCAGCCGGGCGACGGTCGGCGCCTCGAAGAGGTCGCGCATCGACAGCTCGGTGGCCAGCGCGGCGCGGGCCTGGCTGGCCAGCTTGGAGGCGAGCAGCGAATGGCCGCCGAGCAGGAAGAAGTCGTCGTCGACGGTGACGCCGTCGACGCCCAGGACCTCGCCGAAGAGCGCGCACAGCGTCTCCTCGCGCGGGGTGCGGGGCGCCCGCCCGCCCGGGCCGGACTCGATGGAGGGCGCGGGCAGCGCGGCGCGGTTCAGCTTGCCGTTGGCGTCCAGGGGCAGGGCGTCGAGGACCACGAACGCGCTCGGCACCATGTGCTCGGGCAGCACCTCGCCCAGCGCCTCGCGGACCGCGGCGACCTCCGGCGGGGTGTCCCCGGCGGCCGTCACATAGCCCACCAGCCGCTGGTCGCCGGGCCGGTCGGCGCGGACCGCCGCGGCGGCCTCGGCCACCTCGGGGAGCGCCCGCAGCGCCGCCTCGACCTCGCCCAGCTCGACGCGGAAGCCGCGCAGCTGGACCTGGCCGTCGGTGCGGCCCACGTACTCGACATCGCCGTCCGGCCGCAGCCGGGCCAGGTCGCCGGTGCGGTACATCCGGGTGCCGGGCGGGCCGTAGGGGTCGGCGACGAAGCGTTCGGCGGTCAGGGCGGCCCGGCCCAGATAGCCGCGGGCCAGCTGCGCCCCGGACACGTACAGTTCGCCGGTGACCCCGGCCGGGCAGGGCTTCAGCGCGGTGTCCAGGACGTACATCCGGGTGTTCCACACCGGCCGGCCGATCGGCACCGGGCCCTCGCCGCCGGGCGCGGAGGGGTGGTGGGCGATCTGGATGGTGGTCTCGGTGGGCCCGTAGAGGTTGTTCAGCGGCACGCCGGGGAACCGCTCGTGGAACCGCTCGGCGGTCTCGCGCGGCAGCGCCTCACCGCCGCTGGAGGCCCGCCGCAGGATGCCCGCGCACGCCTCGGCGGCGCCCGGCTCGGCGAGGAACGCCTGGAGCATCGACGGCACGAACTGGAGCACGGTGATGCCCGCCTCGCGCACCGTGCGCGCCAGGTACGCCGGGTCCTTGTGGCCGCCGGGCCTGGCCACCACCAGCGTGGCGCCGCTGAGCAGCGGGAGGAAGAACTCGCAGACGGAGGCGTCGAACCCGGCCGGGGTCTTCTGGAGCATCCGGTCCCCCGGGGCGAGGCCGTACGCGCCCCGCATCCACTCCATGCTGTTGGCCACGGCCCGGTGGGGCACCAGGACGCCCTTGGGGCGGCCGGTGGAGCCCGAGGTGTAGATGATGTACGCGGGGTGCTCGGGGTCGATCGCCACCGCCGGGGCGGAGCCGCCCGCGGCGTCACCGGTGCCCGTGAGGTCGCCCGTGAGGTCGCCCGTGAGTTCGCCCGTGAGGTCGCCCGTGAGGTCCACGACGTCCAGCAGCAGCCGCCCCACGCCATGGCGCGCGGGCAGCGCACCGGCGCTGTCGGCGCGGGTGACCACGAGCGCGGGGCCCGCGTCGTCGAGCATGTACGCCAGCCGCTCGGCCGGGTAGTCCAGGTCCAGGGGCAGATACGCGGCCCCCGTCTTCAGCACCGCGATCAGCGCGATGACCAGCTCCGCGGAGCGGGGCAGGGCCACGCCGACGGTGCGCTCGGGCCCGGCGCCGCGCGCGATGAGCACCCGGGCCAGCCGGTTGGCCGCCCGGTCCAGCTCCGCGTAGCTGAGCACGGTGTCGTCGTCATCGCAGACCAGGGCCTGGGCGTCGGGGGTGCGGGCGGCCTGGGCGGCCAGCAGCTCCGGGAGGGTGGTGCCGGAGGTGGGGTGCGCCGTGTCGCCCGGCGCGCCCAGGACCCGCCGGCGCTCCTCGGCCGACAGCAGCTCCAGCGAGCCGACGGTGCGCTCCATGTCGGAGGTGTCGGAGAGGGTGCGCAGCAGGCCGAGATAGCGCTCCCGGTGGGCGATGAGGGCGTCTTCGGTGTAGAGGTTGGAGTTGGCGTTGAGGTCGATCCGGATACCGGTGCCGTCGGACCGGTCGTATCCCATGATCGAGAGGTCCTCGACGGTGCCGTTGGAGAGGTTGTGCCCCTTGACCCGGTGACCGGCGAAGTGGAAGTCGTAGTCGTACGTCATGATGTTGACGTGCGGGCCGAGCAAACCGTTTCCGCCGTCCGGGAGTCGCAGATCCCGGGCCAGGTCGATACGGCGGTAGCGCTGATGGCGAAGAGCCTGCCTGACTTCCCGTGAGATCTGCCGGACCAGGTCCCGTATTCGCATATCGGCGCGCACCTGGATGCGCAGCGGCACCACATTGGCGAACATCCCGGGAATGGCACGGGAAGTGGCATCGGTACGGCCGGATACGGGCAGCGTCAGAATGATGTCCGATTTACCGGTCAATCGGTGCAGATAGAGCGCGGTCGCCGCGATGATCATAGCGGACCAGTGGGTGGCGTATTTACGCGCGGCGGCCCGCAGCTCGACCGCTTCCGCCTCGGTCAGGTAGGCGGTCTGGCGGAGGACGGTGGAAAGTTCCCTGGTGGGATGGGTGGAAAGCCGCGCCGGGCGCGGGGAATCACCGAAGTGTTCCAGCCAGTACGCGCGGTCTTTGGCGAAATCCGGTGAGGCCCGGTATTCCGCGTCCTGGTCGAGCATCGCCCGCAGGGAGCCGAAGACCGTTTCCCCCTCGGCCGGGTCGGTCCCCTCCACCAGCGCGGTGTACACCTCGGCGGTCCGCCGTCCCAGCAGGGCGGCCGAACCGGCGTCCGAGACGATGTGGTGGGTGCCCTGGTACCAGAGGAACCGCTCGGCCTCCACCTTGATCAGGGCGAACGAGAACGCCGGGTGGTCGCCCAGCTTGAGTGCCCCGGTGGCCAGGTCGTTCTTCATCCACCGCTCGGCCGCGGCCCAGGGGTCGTCCTCGGCGGTGAGGTCCAGCTTCGGGAGCTCCCAGTCGGTCACCGGGTCGAGGGCCTGCCAGGGCTCCCCGTCGTCCTCGCCGACCCGGACGTTGTAGGGCTCGGCCTCCGCCACGGCCCTGCGCAGGGCCCGCTCGAATAGCTCGGTGTCTATCGGTCCTTGTATCTCCAGGTACTCACCGACCCGGAAGGTGGTGCTCTCCGGCGGCTCCAGCTGCTCTATGAACCAGATTTCACTCTGGCCGGTCGAGAGCGGCTGACGGGCGGCCGGTACGGCGGGCTGCACATTTCCCCCACTGAGAATGGGACCACGGTCGAAAATGTGCCCGCCGACCGGGAGTAGTTTTCCGCACGGTCGCAGGCACCACCCGTGACCCTATGAGACGGAATTGCACTCAGTGCGGGGGTCAAGAGACCGTTCGGTGGCGAGACTGTGAAAATCGCCGAGCCCTAGGTGTTTACCTGGAGTAGCCGCGACGGCTCAACGTCATGAGCGCGTGCATGAGCATGCGCCCTACGGTCGCAAGTGTCCAGAGGATGTCGGGAGTTCACCGAGAGGCAACCCAATGCGCGGACGCCGGGTGAGGCGCCCGCGCCGGGGTGTGGAGGCCGTGGCGGGAATCGAACCCACGTAACTCGATTTGCAGTCGAGCCCCTCAACCACTCGGGCACACGGCCGATGTCGTGCTGTGTTCTCGACGATAGGCACGGGGTGGGGTGGGCACAACGGAGCGGTGGGGGCTGCCATACGACTGACACACTGCGTTCATGGCCGGCGGGGCACGCCTCCGCCGGGCCCGTTCACCGCGACGTCCGCCGGGCCCGTTCACCGCGACGTCCGCCGCTCACCGCGTGGGCGGGCGGCCCGCCCTCACTGTGTGGGGCGCTGTGCCAGGAAGTCCTCGACCACCTGGCGGAAGAGGTCCGGCTCGTCGACCCACGGATAGTGGCCCACCCCGGGCAGCGACCGCGCCCGGCCGTCCGGGAAGGACTGGGCCACCAGCTCCCCCGCCCGCATCCCGGTCACCGCGTCCCGGTCGCCGGTGATCGCCAGCACCGGGGACGGCACCTCGCGCAGCCGGGCCAGCACCGCGCGCCGCCCCGCCTCGTCGACGCCCTGCCAGAAGCCCGCCCGGGCCACCCGCCCCAGCTGCTCGCCCTCGCTCTCGGCGTGCGCCCGCTGGGGCTCCTCCCAGCGGCCGTACGCCATGGGGGCGGCCTGGAGCAGCAGCCTGCGCATCTCGGGGAGGTCGGTGGTGTCGGGCAGCAGCTGCACCGCCGTGTACGCCTCCTCCCACCAGGGCTCGTCGGCGCGGGACTCGAAGATCTCCCGGGCGTCCTCGGGGAGTTCGCCCTGAAGCCGGGCGCCCGGGCTGACCACGATCAGCCGGCTGAGCCGCTCGGGGTGGGCGGCCGCGTACGCCTGGGCGGTGGCGGCGGCCGCGTCATGGGCGAGCAGCGGGAAGCGGACGAGGTCCAGATGGCGGCGGAGCGCCTCGAGGTCCTCGGCGAGCCCGGGGAAGGCGTAGCCGATGGGGTCGACGGCCGGCGGCGAGTCCCCGGTGCCGCGGCTGTCGGGGATGAGGAGGGTGTGGTGGGCGTCCAGCCCGCCGAGGTCGCCCAGATACGCGGCGTCCCGCCCCGGCCCGCCCGCCAGGCAGATCAGCGGTGGACCCGCCGAGCCGTCCCGGGCCTCCAGGACGCGGTAGGCCAGCTCGGTTCCGTCGTACGAGGTGTAGTGCGGCATGGGGTCAGCTTGCCCCAGCTTCGTCATCTTGACCGTGCTTGACCGGGTGTCCTCGCGCACCGGGTGTCCTGGCGCACCTGGGGTGGCGGCGGGCCGCGTGACGCAAAAGCGCCGGTAGGGGCGATCTTGTGCGTCCCCAAATCCCGCTTATGGTTCCGGTCCCGGGCTCCGTATGATGCGAGTGTGTTCGATTCCCGGCACATCAAGACGTTCCACGAGGTGGTCCGCTCCGGCTCCTACTCCGGGGCCGCCCGTGCCCTCGGCTACACCCAGCCGGCCATCACCCAGCAGATGAAGGCGCTCGAACGGGCCGTGGGCAGCCCGCTGTTCATCCGGGTCGGCCGGGGGATGCGGCTCACCGAGGCGGGGGAGACCCTCGCCCGGCACGCCGACACCATTCTGACCAGCATCTCCACCGCCCAGCAGCAGATGAGCGCCATCACCCGGCTGCGCTCGGGCCGGGTGCGGGTCTGCGCCTTCCCCAGCGCCAACGCGACCCTCATCCCCGAGACCATGGCCCGGCTCGCCGCCGCCCATCCGGGGGTGCGGGTGGAGCTGCTGGAGGGCGAGCCGCCGGACTCGCTGGGGCGGGTGGTGCGCGGGGAGTGCGACATCACCCTCGCCTTCACCTATCCGGGGCTGCGCGAGGAGACGCCCGCCGAGCTGGTGGAGATCCCGCTGCTGGAGGACCAGCTGACGGTGCTGTTGCCGACCGGCCATCCGCTGGCCCGGCGGCGGGCGGTCAAGCTGGCCGAGCTGAGCGAGGAGCGCTGGATCGCCGGATGTCTGCGGTGCCGCGCCAACTTCCTGCACGAATGCGCCGAGCAGGGCTTCGCCCCGGACATCGCCTACACCACCGACGACAATCTGGTGGTGCAGAGCATGGTCGCGGCCGGGCTCGGCGTGGCGATGATGCCGGGCCTGGTGCTGTCGTTCCTCTGCCACCAGAAGGTCACCGGGCGCGCCCTGGACCCCGCCTCGCGCCGCCATGTCTCGGCGTACGTCCTCCGCGAGCACCTGGGGATACCGGCCACCGCGCGGGTGCTGGAGGAGCTGAAGACGGTGGCCGGGAACCGGGTCGGCTGTTGACCCCTCATCTGACCCCCCACCCATAAGCGGAGCTTGGGGACGGCTCAACAACCTGTCGTTGGACGTGATGGTGCGGGCGGCAGGACGCTGCCGCCATGACCACCCCGACCGCGTATCCGTCCTCCCGTCTTCTCACGGCACGCCTCGGCGCGTTCGTCGGCGACGTCCGCGAGGCCGTCGGCCGGGGCCTGGCGCCCGATGTGACCGCCTATCTGGTGGGTGAGCGGCTCGCGCCCCACCTCGGCGCGGACGATCTGCTCACCCCCGAGCAGCGCGCGGGCGACCCCGACCGCTACCGCCAGCACATCCTGCACGCCGAGCCCGACGGCAGCTTCTCGATCGTCGCGCTGGTGTGGCTGCCCGGCCAGCGCACGGCGATCCATGACCATGTGTCCTGGTGTGTGACCGGCGTCCACGAGGGCGAGGAGCACGAGCGGCGCTACCGCCTCGTCCCGGACGGCCCGGGTTCGCGGCTGATCGCGGTGGAGGACGTGGTCAACCCGCGCGGCGCGGTGTGCGGATTCGCGCCGCCAGGAGATATCCACAGGGTGTGGAACGCCTGCGGGACGAAGGCGATCTCGATCCATGTCTACGGGGCGGACATCGCCCGCCTGGGCAGCAGCGTCCGGCGGGTCTACGACCTCCCTACGGCGGACGACCAGCTTCCGAAGGCGAACGGCCACCTCTCGACGGCGGAGGACCACCTCTCGACGGCGAACGGCCACCTCCCGACGGCGGACGGCCAGTGACGCTCACCGCCGCGCCCGGCCGGGCGCGGCAGGCTGCCGGATGGCGGCCGCCCGCCCCGGCGTACGGGCTCGGGCTGGCCGTGGCCGGGGTCGCGACCGCCTGGGGCGTCCACCGGCTGCTCCCGGCCGTCCCCCTGCTGACCGCCTCCGTGGTGCTGGGCATCGTCGCCGCGCATCTGCCGGGGGCGCGCGGCCTGGTCCGGGGCGTCTGCCGGGCCGGGCTCTCGCTCGCCGGGAAGCGGCTGATGCGCCTGGGCATCGTGCTGCTCGGCCTCAAGCTCAGCCTGAACGATGTGCTGGGCCTGGGCTGGGCCACCGTGGCGATGGTCCTGGGCGTGGTCGCGGCCACCTTCTGCGGCACCTGGTGGCTCGGCCGCCGGATGGGGCTGCGTGGTGACCAGCCACTGCTGATCGCCACCGGCTACTCGATCTGCGGGGCGTCCGCGATCGGCGCGGTGAGCGAGGTGTCGGACAGCGATGAGCGCGATGTGGCCACCTCCGTGGCGCTGGTGACGCTGTGCGGCACGCTCGCCATCGCCGTCCTGCCGCTGCTCCAGCACCCCCTGGGACTCGGCGACGAGGCGTTCGGCCGGTGGGTGGGGGCCAGCGTGCACGACGTGGGCCAGGTGGTGGCCACCGCGCAGACCGCGGGGCCGTCGGCGCTGGGCGACGCGGTGCTGGTCAAGCTGGTGCGGGTGGCGCTGCTCGCCCCGCTGGTCGCGGCGCTCGCGACATCCGTACGGGCGCGGGGGCGCGTGAAGAAGGCGGAGGGCCGGGCGGCGCGGGGCGAGGAGGCGGAGCGGCGGCGGCCGCCGCTGGTGCCGCTCTTCGTCCTCGGCTTCCTCGCCATGACGGCCCTCCGCAGTACGGACCTCCTGTCCACCACCGTGCTGGACAGCGCCGCCACGGCCCAGGAACTCCTCCTCGCCGCCGCGCTCTTCGGCCTGGGCAGCGCCGTCCACCTGCCCTCCCTCACCCGCACCGGCGCCCGGGTCGCCGCGCTGGGGCTGTGCGCGTGGGTGGTGATCGCGGGCGCGTCGTACGGGGGCGTCCTGCTCACCACGTAAGGCCCGGGGCGCGACCACGGGTGTCCTCGGCGCCTAGCTGACCGCACCAGGACGCCTCGGTACCGGGCAAACCTTGACTGACGCGGCACTAGGTCCAGCGGCCGAGCGCCACTCCGTCCCGCGACAGGTGTGACGTCCCGGAACGCCACTTACCCTGACGCCATGACCCCTCGTGACCCCCTCGATGTCGGTGCCGCCGACGCCGCCGTCACGGACGGCGCCCTGCCACCCCAGGCGGCCGCAGCCTCCGCCGCCCACTCCGAACCGGCAGCCGGTGACCTGGACCTGGCGGGCGACGGCGACGCCGGCGGCACCGTACTGGGGAGGCGCTACCGCGCCCTCACCCTCGGCATCGTCAGCGTCGTATCCCTCATCGCCTTCGAGGCGAGCGCGGTCAACACCGCGATGCCGGTCGCGGCCCGTGCGCTGGACGGGGTCGAGCTCTACGCGTACGCCTTCTCCGCCTACTTCACCGCGAGCCTGTTCGCGATGGCCCTGTCGGGGGAGTGGTGCGACCGCAAGGGGCCGCTGGCGCCGCTGTTCGCCGGGATCGCGGCGTTCGCCGCCGGGCTGCTGGTGGCCGGTTCGGCACAGCGGATGTGGATGTTCGTGGGCGGCCGGGCGGTGCAGGGCATAGGCGGCGGGCTGGTGATCGTCGCGCTGTACGTGGTGGTGGGCCGCGCCTATCCGCAGCGGCTCCAGCCCGCCGTGCTGGCGTCCTTCTCCGCCGCCTGGGTGCTGCCGGTCATCGTCGGCCCGCTCGCCGCCGGGACCGTCACCGAACACGTCGGGTGGCGCTGGGTGTTCCTCGCCATCCCGGTGCTGGTGCTGCCGCCGCTCGCGGTGATGCTCCCCGCGCTGCGCGCCCTGCCCCCGAGCGAGCTCTCCGCGGGCATGGACCGCCGCCGCATCCTGCTCGCGCTCGCCGTCGCGGTGGGCGCCGGGCTGCTCCAGTACGCGGGCCAGGACCTCAGCTGGCTCTCCCTCGTCCCGGCCGCCGCCGGGCTCGCCCTGCTCGTCCCGTGCGTACTGCGGCTGCTGCCCAAGGGCACCTTCCGCGCCGCCCGCGGCCTGCCCTCGGTGATCCTGCTGCGCGGGGTGGCGGCGGGGTCCTTCCTGGGCGCGGAGAGCTTCGTCCCGCTGATGCTGGTGACCCAGCGCGGCCTGTCCGCGACCGCCGCCGGGCTCTGCCTCACCGGCGGTGGCCTCACCTGGGCCCTGGGCTCCTACACCCAGAGCCGCCCCCGCCTGGAGCCGCACCGCGAACGGCTGATGGGCCTCGGCATGCTCCTCATGGCCGTCTCCATCGCCATGGTGCTCCTGGCCCTCACCGACTCCGTCCCCGCCTGGATCGTCGCCGTGGCCTGGGTGATCGGCGGCTACGGAATGGGGCTGACCATCTCCAGCGGGAGCGTGCTGCTGCTGAAGCTCTCCCGCCCGGAAGACGCGGGCAGCAACTCCGCCTCCCTCCAGGTCTCCGACGCGCTCGGCAACATCACGCTGGTCGGCCTCAGCGGTGTCCTCTTCGTCACCTTCGGCGGCGGCGAGATCGCCCCCACCTCCACCGCGGCCACCCACCAGCCGGCCGCCTTCGGGGCGGTCTATGTGGCGATGGCGGCGGTGGCGCTGGCGGGTGTCTGGGTGACGACGCGGTTGCGGCCGGTCACCGTGTAGTACCATTTTGGCCCCAGTGGTGGTACCGTTTTGGTATGGCTATGAATCTCCGACTGCGCGACGACCAGCAAGAGGCGCTCAAGCAGCGGGCCGAGGAGGAGGGCCGCAGTATGCACGCCATAGTGCTTCAGGCGATCGACCGGTATCTCGAGCAAGAGGCGGACCGGGAGTCGGTCCAGCGCCTGGGGGCGAAGTACGCCGCACGCCACGCGGACCTTCTGCGGAGGCTGGGGGAGTAAGTGAAGTACCTGACGGTCCAGGAAGTGCTGGACCTGGCGGAAATCGCCTGCGGGGGGCAGCAGATCGCGGTGCGCGATCTGGGGTTGCTGAGCTCGGCTGTGCATCGTCCGCAGTCGCAGATGTTCGGCATAGAGGCGTACACCGACCACTTCGAGAAGGCCGCCGCGCTGCTCCAGTCGCTCGCCGTCAACCACCCGCTGGTGGACGGCAACAAACGGATGGCGTGGATGTGCACGGTGGTCTTCCTCGATCTCAACGGCACCGACATGCTCGACGTCGACCAGGACGAGGCGTACAAGCTGGTGGTCGGCGTGGCCGCGGGCGCGCTTGAGGACGTCGTGGACATCGCGGCCAGGTTGCGGAGGCTGCACGAGGGAATGTGAGTCTGATCCCACCCCCGGGTGGGATCGGCCCGTACCCCGGAGTGTGAAGGACGGCACCGGTAGGCTGACGCGGTTCCCGATCGACCCCGCCGAGCCAGCCCGACGGAGACCGTGAGTACTACTGCCGCCTCCACCAGCCATCACCTCTCGCCCGCCTTCCCCGGCCGGGCGCCTTGGGGTACCGCGAGCAAGCTGCGCGCCTGGCAGCAGGGTGCGTTGGACAAGTACATCCAGGAGCAGCCGCGGGACTTCCTCGCGGTGGCGACCCCCGGGGCCGGGAAGACCACCTTCGCCCTGACCCTCGCCTCCTGGCTGCTGCACCACCATGTCGTCCAGCAGGTGACGGTCGTCGCGCCGACCGAGCATCTGAAGAAGCAGTGGGCGGAGGCCGCCGCGCGGATCGGCATCAAGCTGGACCCGGAGTACAGCGCGGGCCCGCTGAGCCGGGAGTACCACGGCATCGCCATCACCTACGCGGGCGTCGGCGTCCGGCCCATGCTGCACCGCAACCGGATCGAGCAGCGCAAGACGCTGGTCATCCTCGACGAGATCCACCACGCCGGTGACTCCCGCTCCTGGGGCGAGGCGTGTCTGGAGGCGTTCGAGCCGGCCACCCGGCGGCTCGCGCTCACCGGCACCCCGTTCCGGTCCGACACCAACCCCATCCCCTTCGTCACCTACGAAGAGGGCAACGACGGCATCCGGCGCTCCTCGGCCGACTACACCTACGGCTACGGCAACGCGCTGGGGGACGGCGTCGTGCGCCCCGTCATCTTCCTCTCCTACAGCGGCAACATGCGCTGGCGCACCAAGGCGGGCGACGAGATCGAGGCGCGGCTCGGCGAGCCGATGACCAAGGACGCCGTCTCCCAGGCGTGGCGCACCGCGCTCGACCCGCGCGGCGACTGGATGCCGAACGTGCTGCGCGCCGCCGACCAGCGGCTGTCCGAGGTCCGCAAGGGCATCCCGGACGCGGGGGCGCTCGTCATCGCCTCCGACCAGGACTCGGCCCGCGCCTACGCCAAGCTGATCCGCGAGATCACCGGCACCAAGGCGACGCTGGTGCTCTCCGACGAGGCGGCGGCGTCCCAGCGGATCGAGGACTTCAGCCACTCCGACGACCGCTGGATGGTCGCGGTCCGGATGGTGTCCGAGGGCGTGGACGTGCCCCGGCTGGCGGTCGGGGTGTACGCGACCACCATCTCGACGCCGCTCTTCTTCGCCCAGGCCGTCGGCCGTTTCGTACGGTCGCGGCGGCGCGGCGAGACCGCGTCCGTCTTCCTCCCCACCATTCCGAACCTGCTCGGCTTCGCCAATGAGATGGAGGTCGAGCGCGACCACGTCCTGGACAAGCCGAAGAAGGAGGGCGAGGAGGAGAACCCGTACGCGGAGGAGGAGAAGCTCCTCGAGGAGGCCGAGAAGCAGCAGGACGAGGACACCGGGGAACAGGACCAACTCCCCTTCGAGGCGCTGGAGTCGGACGCGGTCTTCGACCGGGTGCTGTACGACGGCGCCGAGTTCGGCATGCAGGCGCATCCGGGCAGCGAGGAGGAGCAGGACTACCTGGGCATCCCGGGGCTCCTCGAACCCGACCAGGTGCAGATGCTGCTCCAGAAGCGGCAGGCCAAGCAGATCGCGCACAGCCGCAAGAAGCCGGACACGGAGGCGGATCTGCTGGAGCTTCCGGCGGAGCGGCGGCCGGTGGTCACCCACAAGGAGCTGCTGGAGCTGCGCAAGGAGCTCAACTCGCTGGTGGGGGCGTATGTCCACCAGAGCGGGAAGCCGCATGGCGTGATCCACACAGAGCTGCGCCGGGTGTGCGGGGGGCCGCCGAGTGCGGAGGCTACGGCGGGGCAGATCCGGGAGCGGATCAAGAAGGTCCGGGAGTGGGCCACGCGCATGCGCTGACGCGCGGGTCTTTCCCCTCCCCGCAGCATCGGTACGCGGCTCCGCCGCGCGGGGGCCCCGCCTCTGGCCCCCGGGCGCGCCCTGGTGCGCTGGCGCGTCGGGGCACCGGCTCCGCCGCGCGGGGGCTCCGCCTCGGGCCCCCGGGCGCGCCCTGGTGCGCTGGCGCGTCGGGGCAGCGGGTCTTTCCCCTCCCTGCCCCTTCCCGCGGCGTCGATGTGCGGCTCCGCCGCATGGCCGGGGCTCTGCCCCTGGTCCCCGGGCTCGGGGGCGGAGCTCCGGACACCCCTGGCGCGCAGCGTCGATATGTGGCTCCGCCGCGTGGCTGGGGCTTCGCCCTGGGCCCCGGGGCTCCTCCGGGGCTGGGCGCCCTGGGCGTCCTGGGCACCCTGGGCACCCCGGCGCGCTGGCGCGCCAGGGCGGCGGGCCTCCCCGACCCTTCCCGGAGCATGGACATGCGGCTTCGCCCCTGGGCCTCGGGGCCCGGGGGCGAAGCCCCAGTTACGGGAAGGGGCGGGGTGGGGAACAGCCCGCCGCAGGCGTCCCCCTGCGCAACCCCCTTTCGAAAAATTTCATGAACCGGTCGCAGAGCCCCCTCATGAATCCGCGCAAAGCGGAAGGTTTTGGGGCGCCCTCGCGCCGCACACCTTGGCAGCTCCGCTCGGATTCTGGACAAACCCTTCCGCAAAGCGGACCGGCTCGCTAGCGTTCGGGCACGCACACGCCCCGTGGCAGCGCCGCCGCGGAGCGCAGCCGGTGCGTGACCACCGCGACCGGCGGCCTCTTCGCGCGCCGTCGTCGGGACCGGCGGGCCACCGCACGAAGAGCCGCCACTCATCACCGAGGAGGGGGCGTCGTGACCGCGGAGACCTCTCAGACGCTCGATCGGGGACTGCGCGTCCTCAAACTGCTCGCCGACACCGACCACGGGCTGACCGTGACCGAGCTGTCCAACAAGCTCGGCGTCAACCGCACCGTGGTCTACCGGCTGCTGGCCACCCTCGAGCAGCACTCCCTGGTCCGCCGGGACATCGGCGGGCGGGCGCGCGTCGGGCTCGGGGTGCTTCAGCTCGGCCGCCAGGTGCATCCGCTCGTACGGGAGGCGGCGCTGCCCGCGCTGCGCTCCCTCGCCGAGGACGTCGGCGCGACCGCCCACCTCACCCTGGTCGACGGCACCGATGCACTCGCCGTCGCGGTCGTCGAACCGACCTGGACCGACTACCACGTGGCCTACCGGGCCGGGTTCCGGCATCCGCTCGACCGGGGCGCCGCCGGGCGCGCGATCCTCGCCGCCCGCGCCGGACGCCCCGACGACCCCGGGTACGCCCTCACCCACGGCGAACTGGAGGCGGGCGCGAGCGGCGCGGCCGCCCCGCTCATCGGGGTGACGGGGATAGAGGGCAGCGTCGGGGTCGTGATGCTCTGCGACTCGGTCCCGGACCGGGTCGGTCCCCGGGTGGTCGACGCGGCCCGAGAGGTCTCGGACGCCTTGAGGTGAGGGCGGGCCGCCGTGCCGCGGCGGGTCCGGTGGTGGCGCTGGGCGCGCGCCCAGCGGGGCGGGCCGCGCCCGGCGCCGTGGGGGCAAGCCCCTGACCCCGTCCGCCCGCGCCGATCGCGACGGGGGCATGCCCCTGAACCCGTCCGCCCGCGTCGGGCGGCCGGAGCGTTACGGTCGGGTTCACGCCGCCCCGGGCGGCCCCATGGCGCCGGGGCGGCGGCTCATGCTCCCCGGCGGTCAACTAGATTCACACCATGCCTGCCGTCTCCCCCCGCGCCCGCACCCTCGCGCTCTGCTCCGCCCCCGTGCTCGCCCTGCTCGCGGTGGCCGCGTTCGCGCCGCTGCCGTTCACCGTGGCCCAGCCCGGTTCGACCGTGAACGTCCTGGGGTCCGACCGCGGCAAGCAGGTGATCAGCGTCTCGGGGAGCGGCACCCGCAAGACCGCCGGGCAGCTGCGGATGACGACGATCCTGGCGACCGGCCCGGAGGCCACCGTGCGGGTGAAGGACGTGGTCAGCGGCTGGTTCGCCACCGACCGCGCCGTCATGCCGCATGACTCGGTCTACGTCGGCGGCACCACCAAGGAGATCGAGCGGCACAACGCCGAGGAGATGGAGGAGTCCCAGTCCTCGGCCACCAGCGCCGCGCTCGGCTACCTCCACCGCTCCCCGCGCGACGTCAAGGTCACCCTGCGCCTCGCCGACGTCGGCGGTCCGAGCGCCGGGCTGCTCTTCTCCCTCGGCATCGTCGACAAGCTGGACGGCGACGGCCGCGGCGGCGACCTCACCGGCGGCCGGACGATCGCGGGCACCGGCACCATCGACGCCAAGGGCAAGGTCGGGGCCGTGGGCGGGGTCCCGCTGAAGACACAGGCCGCCAAGCGGGACGGCGCCACGGTCTTCCTGGTGCCGAAGGCCGAATGCGCCGACGCCACGGCCGAACTGCCCAAGGGGCTGCGGCTGATCCCCGTCACCACCCTCAAGGGTGCGGTGACGGCTCTGCGGGCGCTGGAGTCGGGCGGCGCGGTCCCCCACTGCTGAGTGGCGCCGGCACGCCCTCGTCCGCCGCCGCCTTGTCCGCCGCCCCCTTGTCCACAGCCACCGCCGGCCCCTCGTCCATCCCGCGCCAGGCCGGGAAGACCAGCGGGCTGAGCGTGGCCAGGAAGTAGACACCGCCCGTCACCAGGAAGGCGGCGGTCAGCCCCACCCCCTCCACCAGGCATCCGGCCGCGAGCCCGCCGAGCGGCATCACCACCCACACCCCCGCGGTGAGCGCCCCCGAGACCCGGCTGCGCAGTTCGTCGGGGACGGCCTCGTACGTCACCGTGGTCAGGATCGGGTTGAGCATCCCCGCCGCGACCCCGCTGATCGCCATCGTCACGGCGAGCGGGGACACCCCGGGCACGAACGCGGCGATCAGGAACCGCGGCAGCCCGCACACCAGGAAGCTCACCGCGAACACGGTCCGGCGCGGAAAGCGGTCGCCCACCGCCCCGTACAGCAGCGCCCCCACCAGCGCCCCGCCGCCGAACAGCGCCGTGAGCAGCCCCAGTTGCACCGAACCGCCCAGGTGCCGCTCGGCGTGGACCGGCAGCAGCACGGAGGACATGCCCTGGTCGAGGCCGTTGGTGACCATGACCATCAGCACGATGGCCAGCAGCAGTCGATGGCGCAGCAGGAAGCGGTACCCCTCGCCCAGCTCCGCGCGGTAGGCGCGGGCGGACACCGGCACCACGGGCCTGCGCGGCGCGGCGGCGGGCAGTCCGCGCAGCCCCGCCATGATCAGCACCGCGGACGCCGCGAACGTGGCCGCGTCCAGCAGCAGCACCGACGGCGGGCCGAGCAGCGCGATCAGCAGCCCGCCGAGCGCGGCGCCGAGCATCCTGGCCCCGCGCGAGGCCCCGTCGTAGAAGCTGGCCGCGCGGCTGAGGGTGGTGCCCGCCCGTTCGGCCAGCGCGGGGACGAGCACCTGGCGGGCGGTCTCGCCCGGCGCGTGGAGCAGTCCGCAGAACGCCATCAGCGCGCACAGCTGCCAGAACCGCAGCAGCCCGGCGAAGTGCAGCACCGGAATCGTGGCGACGGCCACCCCGCACAGCGAGTCGGAGGCCATGGAGACCCGTCGGCGGCCGATCCGGTCGATGACCGGCCCGCCGATGACGGCGGAGACGACCACCGGCAGGGTCGCGCAGAAGGAGACCAGCCCGGCCTTGGCGGCGCTGCCCGTGGTCTCCAGGACGAACCACGGGACGGCGATCAGGGTGAGGGAATTGCCCGCGATGGAGACGGTGTTGGCGGCGAGGACGAGTAAGAGTGGTCTTCGGTCGTCCCCGCTGTTCCCCCGGCGCGCTCTGTCTCCTGTGTCGTCGGCCATGTCAGTGGTCGAACCGGGCGGTCAGACCGGATTGCGGCAGCCGCGGCGTGGCCAGCCGCAGCCCGACCTCCACCAGCGTCCAGCCGACCCGGGCACGCAGCATCCGGGCGCGGGCGGGGCGGGAGCGGCGGTGCGGCCGGGACGCCGCGCGGGCCTCGTCACGCAGCCGCTCGGCCCGTATGTGGTGCAGCCACAGATGGATCTCGTCGCCGTACATATGTGGTTCCCCCCAGGGATCGGTCAGTCCTCGTCGCGCGGGAAGGCGTGCAGATGGACGCGGTACGGGGCGGAGCCCTCGGTGTCCCGGTCCACCTCCTTCTCGCGGTAGCTCTCGATCAGTTCGTGCACCTTGTCGCGCATTTCGCGGGCGAGTTCAGGGGTGAGGCGCATGTGGAAGTCGCTGAGGTCCGAGGCCGCCCGCCATTCCCCCGACCAACCGTGCAGGGAGCCCAGGAAGGTGGACATCTCCTGGGTGTGCTGGGTGGCCACTTCGTGGAGCGCGGTGTTCATCGCTCCCCGTACGGCCGGGTCGGGGTGAGCCAGGAACTTGTCGGCGTTCCAGCGCGTACCCCTGTGCACCGCCTTCCACCACCGCTCCCGCCCCTTGCCCCGCTCCGGGTCGTCCTCGACGAATCCATAGGTGGCCAGCTGACGCAGATGGTAGCTCGTGGCGCCGCTGGACTCCCCCAATCTGTCGGCCAGTTGGGACGCGGTGGCCGGTCCGTACTCGCGCAGCGCTCCGAGCAGGCGCATCCGCAGTGGGTGCGCGAGCCCGCGCAGGGTGCGTGGGTCGAGCACCCGGACTTCGTCGGACGCGGGCTGTTCGTTCTCTGCCATGCGCCGCAGCGTAAGCATGCAAAGACTTAGTTGCAATACTTCCTTTGCAACGGAGTCTTTGGTTCAGGGCACTCTGATCCCAGTGCTCAGTCCCGCGCCGCCTGCCGCACCAGCGGGATGATCCGCAGCGGCACCGGGTTCTCCATCACGATCGCCGTCGAGGCCCGGACGATCCCCCCGAACCCCACCACCAGGTCGATCACCCGCTGGAGATCGGCGTTGGAGCGGGCCACCAGTCGGCACAGCATGTCCCCGTGGCCCGTCGTGGTGTGCAGCTCCAGCACCTCGGGGACGGTCGCCAGGTGGGCCCGTACGTCCGGCCCCTGCCCCTGCTCGATCTCCAGCGTCGCGAACGCGGTGACCGGGTAGCCGAGCGCCGCCGGGTCCACCTCGGGGCCGAAGCCCCGGATCACCCCCTGTGCCCGCAGCCGGTCCAGCCGCGCCTGCGCCGTGCCGCGGGCGACGCCGAGGCGGCGCGACGCCTCCAGCACCCCTATCCGCGGCTCCTCGGCGAGCAGCTCGATCAGGCGGGCATCGAGCCCGTCGATTCCCATGCGGTCCCCCTCCAGGCCCCGGGCCTCTCTTGAGGTGTCCTCTGTGACGGTAGTCACCCTGTACAGGATGCGCTGCCGAATGTACTGCCAGCTATACATCCTGACCAGCGATTTCGCGAAGTGTTGCGCACCTTGAGCCGCCGGGGGACGCTTCGAAGTATGACTGAGACGACAGAGATGATGCAGCAGGGGGACGCACGGCACGCCGACCCGTTCCCCGTGAAGGGGATGGACGCGGTCGTCTTCGCCGTCGGCAACGCCAAGCAGGCCGCGCACTACTACGCCACCGCCTTCGGCATGAAGCTCGTCGCCTACTCGGGTCCGGAGAACGGCAGCCGGGAGACGGCCAGTTACGTACTCGTCTCGGGCAGCGCCCGCTTCGTGTTCACCTCCGTCATCAAGCCGGTGAGCGCCTGGGGCCGCTTCCTGTCCGGGCATGTCGCGGAGCACGGCGACGGTGTGATCGACCTCGCGGTCGAGGTGCCGGACGCGCGCGCCGCGTACGCGTACGCCCTGGAGCACGGCGCTACCGGGATCGAGGAGCCGCACGAGCTCAAGGACGAGCACGGCACGGTGGTCATGGCCTCGATCCGCACCTACGGCGACACCCGCCACACCCTCGTCGAGCGCACCGGCTACTTCGGACCGTACCTCCCCGGCTACGCCGAGGCCGAGCCCGTCGTCGCCCCGCCGGCGCGCCGCAACTTCCAGGCCATCGACCACTGCGTGGGCAATGTGGAGCTCGGCCGGATGGACGAGTGGGTCCGCTTCTACAACGACGTCATGGGCTTCACCAACATGAAGGAGTTCGTGGGCGACGACATCGCCACCGAGTACTCCGCGCTGATGTCGAAGGTCGTGGCGGACGGCACCCGCAAGGTGAAGTTCCCGCTCAACGAGCCCGCGGTCGGCAAGAAGAAGTCCCAGATCGACGAGTATCTGGAGTTTTACGGCGGACCGGGGGTCCAGCACATCGCGCTCGCCACCAACGACATCGTCGCCACCGTGCGGGCGATGCGCGCGGCCGGGGTGAGCTTCCTGGACACCCCCGACTCGTACTACGACACCCTGGGGGAGTGGGTCGGCGACACCCGCGTCCCGCTGGAGACCCTCCGGGAGCTGAAGATCCTCGCCGACCGGGACGAGGACGGCTATCTGCTCCAGATCTTCACCAAGCCGGTCCAGGACCGGCCGACTGTCTTCTTCGAGCTGATCGAGCGGCATGGGTCGATGGGCTTCGGCAAGGGGAACTTCAAGGCGCTCTTCGAGGCGATCGAGCGCGAGCAGGCCAAGCGCGGCAACCTCTGACCGCCCCGTGGGCAGGCGGGCCGCTGGGCCCGCCTGCCCACGCGTGCTGCCACCCCCCCCAATTCCGTGCACATGCGCCCACACTCCCGTGCCCATGCGCAGTCGGTGCCAGAAAATGCGAACACCTGAATGGGAGCGCTTTCCCACCGTCTACACTCACGGCGATCTGTTCACTCCAACGCGGCGTGATCACACGGGAGTTGTTGAGTATCAATGCACACGGAAAAGTACACTGCGGGCCGTTTGACCAGGCGTAGGTTCACCCTCGGCGGGGGAGTCGCCGCGGCCGGCGCGCTCGGTGCCTTCGCCGCCCGCGCGGGGGCCGCCACCGTGGCGGGCGGCCGGTTCGACCTGTCGGTGCCCTCCACCCAGCTGATCCGCGAGAAGACCCCGCACAACTCCACCGTGCTGCAATCCTTCGCGTTCGACGACGTCGGTGGGCACGTCTACACAATCCAGCTGATGGAGGGCGGGATCCGGCTCAGCGGGGAGTCCGCCCCCGTCTCCGGCGCCGACCGCGCCGCCCACGGCGATCTGTGCGTCACCAAGCTGTCCCTGGCCGGTGCCGAGCTGGGCTCGATGTACCTCAAGGGGTTCGGGCACGGCGTCGCCATCGGCTGTGAGCCGGTCGGCTCCACCGCCTATCTGTGGACCGAGTCGGACGCCAACCCCGACTCCGGCTACGGCCGCGCCATCAGCCGCTTCAAGTTCGCCGATGGCACCGTGCTGTCGTCCGGTTCGTCCGCGCTGGCCAAGCACCGCCCGGTGGCGGGCTCCACCAGCAACCAGCCCGCCGTCGACATGCTCAACCGCCGGCTGCTGCTGCGCTACCGCCTCGACGGCGAGGTCCGCTACCGGCTGATGAGCCTGTCCGGGGTCAGCGCGGGCGACTACACCCCGGTGTACGACGACATACCCCAGACCGGTGTCGAGGACGGCGAGGTCTTCCAGGGCTTCACGGTCCTCGGCGACTACGTGTACCAGCTGACCGGCACCGCCTACACCGGCGAGGACGGCGCCAACCCGCCCTCCGGCCACGGCAACGCCTACGTCTCCTGCGTCGATCTGCGCACCGGCGAGCTCGTCCAGCGCGCCCGTACCGAGGCCGCCTACTCGCTCGGCTACCGCGAGCCGGAGGGCATGGCCGTCCAGCTGTCCAGCCCGCGCCGGCTGTGCATGGGCTTCGCCTCGGGCGCCGCCGGGGACCGTAAGGTCAGCGTCTACTACAAGGCGCAGTAGCGTCGTACCACACGGCGGCCCTGCTCGCGGGCCTGTTCAAGGCCCTCCTCGCAGCCCTGCTCAACGGCCCTCCTCGTGGTCACCCATCCGTTGCAGCGATCTTCCCCGGGCGCCTCCCGGGTGCGAGTCTGGAGATATGACGGACCTCATCGAGCTGCTGCGGGAGGGCCTCCCCGAGGAGGCGGTGCTCACCGACCCCGATGTGACCGGGGCCTACGCCAATGACATGGCGAGCTTCTGCGAGGCGGGCGCGCCCGCCGTGGTCGTCCTCCCGCGCACGGTGGAACAGGTGCAGCACGTGTGCCGCACCGCCACCGCGCTGCGCGTGCCGATCGTGCCCCAGGGCGCGCGCACCGGGCTGTCGGGCGCGGCCAACGCGTCCGACGGCTGTGTCGTGCTGTCCCTGGTCAAGATGGACCGCATCCTGGAGATCAATCCGGTGGACCGGATCGCGGTCGTCGAACCGGGCGTGGTCAACGCGACCCTGTCCCGCGCGGTCATGGAGAAGGGCCTCTACTATCCGCCGGACCCCTCCAGCTGGGAGCAGTGCACGATCGGCGGGAACATCGGCACCGCGTCCGGCGGGCTGTGCTGTGTGAAGTACGGCGTCACCGCCGAATACGTCCTCGGGCTCGATGTCGTCCTCGCCGACGGCCGGCTGCTGAAGACCGGCCGCCGCACCGCCAAGGGCGTCGCGGGTTACGACCTGACCCGGCTCTTCGTCGGCTCCGAGGGCAGTCTCGGCATCGTCGTGCGCGCCGTCCTCGCCCTCAAGCCCGCCCCGCTCGAACAGCGCGTGCTCGCCGCCGAGTTCCCCTCCACCGCGTCCGCCTGTGACGCCATCTGCCGGATCATGGAGCGCGGCCACGCCCCCTCACTGCTGGAGCTGATGGACCGTACGAGCGTCCGCGCGGTCAACGCGATCGGGAACATGGGCCTTCCGGAGTCCACCGAGGCCCTGCTGATGGCGGCCTTCGACACCCCGGACCCGGGCCCCGACCTCGCGGCCGTGGCCGAGCTGTGCACGGCGGCCGGTGCCACGGAGGTGGTCCCGGCCGAGGACGCCACCGAGTCCGACATGCTGCTCCAGGCCCGCCGGATGACGCTTCCGGCGCTGGAGGCGGTCAAGGGCGTCACGATGATCGACGACGTCTGTGTGCCGCGCTCCCGGCTCGCCGAGATGATCGACGGCACGGCCGCCATCGCCACGAAGTACGGCCTGACCATCGGCGTCGTGGCCCACGCCGGGGACGGCAACACCCATCCCACGGTGTGCTTCGACCCCGCCGACCCCGATGAGTCCCGCCGCGCCCGGGAGTCCTTCGACGCCATCATGGCGCTGGGCCTCGAACTCGGCGGCACCATCACCGGGGAACACGGCGTCGGCGTCCTCAAGCGGGAGTGGCTGGCGCGTGAACTGGGTCCGGTGGGTGTGGAGATGCAGCGCGGTATCAAGCAGGTCTTCGATCCGCTGGGCCTGCTCAACCCCGGCAAGCTGTTCTGAGGGCCGGCTCATGGTGAGGCCGCCCGGACCCGGGGGTGGTCCGGACGGCCTCGGTCTCGGTGGCCGATCAGTCCTTAGCGGCTGATCAGGCCTCGGCGGCCGATCACGCCTTGAGCGAGGCGATGTCGATCACGAAGCGGTAGCGCACATCGCTGCTCACGACGCGGTCGTACGCCTCGTTGATCCGCTCGCCGTCGATCAGCTCGATCTCCGCGCCGAGCCCGTGCTCGGCGCAGAAGTCGAGCATCTCCTGGGTCTGCCGGATGCCGCCGATCTTCGATCCGGCCATCGACCTCCGGCCCATGATCAGCGAGAACTGGTTGAACGCGCTGGGGTTCTCCGGCGCGCCCACGTGCACCAGCGTGCCGTCCAGCTTCAGCAGCGACAGATAGCCGTCCAGCGGGAGGTTCGCCGAGGTCGTGTTGACGATCAGGTCGAAGGTGCCGGCCAGCTCGGTGAAGGTGGACTCGTCGCCGGTGGCGTAGAAGTGGTCGGCGCCCAGCCGCAGCCCGTCGTCCCGCTTGCGGAGCGTCTGGCTGAGCACGGTCACCTCGGCGCCCATCGCATGGGCGATCTTCACGCCCATGTGGCCGAGGCCGCCGAGGCCCACGATGGCGACCTTCTTGCCGGGACCGGCGTTCCAGTGGGCCAGCGGGGAGTAGAGGGTGATCCCGGCGCACAGCAGCGGGGCGGCGACGTCCAACGAGATCCCCTCGGGGATGCGCAGCACGTAGTTCTCGTCCACCACGATGTGGGTGCTGTAGCCGCCGTAGGTGGGGGCGCCGTCGTACTCGTTGCCGTTGTACGTGGGCACCTCGCCCTTGAGGCAGTACTGCTCCTCGCCCGCGAGGCAGTTCTCGCACTCGCGGCAGGAGTCGACGAAGCAGCCCACGCCAACCCGGTCGCCGACGGCGTACTTGGTGACGGCGGGGCCGACCTCGGCGACCACACCGGCGATCTCATGGCCGGGCACCATCGGGAAGAGGGCGGTGCCCCACTCCTCGCGGGCCTGGTGGATGTCGGAGTGGCAGATACCGGCGTAGGCGATCTCGATCAGCACGTCGTGCTCGCGCAGGGCGCGGCGCTCGACGGTGGTCCTTTCCAGCGGGGCCTTCGGAGCGGGGGCTGCGTAGGCGGTGACGCTGGTGGTCATAAACGTGTCTCCCTGTGACGAACTAGGAAAAAGAGGATGGGTGCAGGGAAGGGGGAGGTAAGGAGGGGGAAGGGGGGTGGGATCAGAAGGGGCGGATCAGGGGGAGACGTCGGACGACGGTCCCCCCGAAGGACGCGCTTCGGACGAGGGCGCGGAAGGATCGGCCGAGGGGGTCGCGGTCCAGCTCGCCAGCAGCCGCAGGGCCGCCTCGGAGGGGGAACCGGGCTCGACCGTGTAGATGCACAGAGCCTGGTCGGGATCGCCGGGCACGGTCACGTTCTCGTAGGCCAGCGTCATGTCCCCGACCACCGGATGGTGGTAGAGCTTGACGCCGTGGGTCTTCTCCCGCACGTTGTGGTCGGCCCACCAGGTGCGGAACTCGGGGCTCTTGATGGTGAGCTCGCCCACGAGCTCGGTCAGCCGGGGATCGTCGGGATGACGCCCGGCCTCCAGCCGGAGCGACGCCACCATCTCCGCCGCGACCGTCTCCCACTCCGGCCACAGCGAACGGGCCGCCTCGTCGAGGAACATGAAGCGGGCCATGTTCCGCTCGTGGTACGGGAGCGCCTCGAAGTCGATGATCAGCGCCCGGGCCAGCTGGTTGGAGGCCAGGACATCGCCCCTGCGCCCGAGGACGAAGGCCGGTGAGACCCCGTCCAGCATGCGCAGCAGCGCGTGCACCCCGGGCCGCACCCGCTGGGGGCGGGGCGGCCGGCGGCGCACCGTGCGCCGGGGGCGCGGCCGGGTCAGCTCGAAGAGGTACGCACGTTCGGTCTCATTGAGCTGAAGAGCGCGGGCCACGGCGTCCAGCACCGTCTCCGACACATTGAGGTGACGGCCCTGCTCCAGACGCGTGTAGTAGTCCGTGCTCACGCCGGCCAGCTGCGCCAGCTCTTCGCGGCGCAGCCCCGGCACCCGACGGGGGCTGTCGTTGCTCACGCTCACGCCCGCGTCGCCGGGACTCAGACGTGCCCTGCGGCTCCGCAGGAATTCACTGAGCTCGGTATTGCGGTCCATGGGTTCCAGTATTGGCAACGGAAACGGCATCTGAGCGTGCCAAAGTAGGTCTGCTGAACCTAGGCCGGGCGGGACCATGCGGGCCGTCGCCGCTCGTATGGCTTCGTGGCGCTCGCACGGGAGAGTGGTGGCGGGAGCGGTGGGCTGGTGCCGGTGGGCCGGTCTGATAGACCTTGACCGCGCGCTCCGGGTTGCACTGCGGCTCCTGTACGGCAAACTGCTTACGCCCCACCCTCACCGCGAGGCACCGCAAAGGCGCAGCGCAGTACAGCACGGCCGAGCAGATATGGGACATCGGAGATCATGAGCGCCCCTACCTCAGGATCCGCGGACGGCAGCTCCATTCCGGGTTTTTATCCCGATCCGTCCATCCCTGGCTACATCCGTTACTGGAACGGCGCCGCCTGGGTGCCCGGCACCAGCCGTCCCGCCCCGGCCGAGGGCGAGGCCATGCCCGCCCCGCCGCCCGGGGTCACCCACACCCAGGTGATCAGCCCGCCGCCGGACGAGACGGGCCCGATGTTCCTGGACGAGGACCCGGCGCCGCGGGCCGCGGAGGAGACCGGCAGCGCACTGCCCGAGCTGCGCCGGAGCGCCGAGATGGACGTCCGGGGCGCGGGCGGGCCGCCCGAGGGGGCGGCCGGTGGCATGGGGACCCAGCCGGTGCCGCCCGGCGGGGTCCCGGCGTCCGCGTCCGTGGACTGGAACGATCCCCAGCGGCTGCACGGCACCCGCCCCGACGCCGGGTCGGCCTGGCACGCGGACGCCGCCCAGCAGGGCGGATTCGGTGGTGAGCAGGACCGCCGGATCTCCTGGGGCGCGGAGCCGGACGCCCCCGGCGACCCCCGGGGTGGCGACCCCCGGGGCGGTGGCGCCCAGGCCGGTGCCGGGCAGCCCGGTGGTGGGCAGTGGCCCGGGGTGCCCGACCCGCGGCGCGCGGGCCCGGGCGAGGATGCCGGGCGCGATGACGGCACGCTGACCATGCGCGCGGGCGGGAGCGGGCGCACCGGGGACCGCTCGACGCAGGCCCTGCCGCCCGTCCGCCGGGCCCCGGAGCTGCCCCCGGCGGACGGGGGCGAGACCCCCGCTCCGGCGGGCGACGGGACGATGACGTTCCGCACGGTGGGGCGCGGCGGCGGAGCGGCGCCTACGACCGGGCAGGACCAGGGCCAGGACCAGGGCCGGGGCCAGGACCAGGGCCAGGCGGCCGGCCGGGACGACGGGACGATGGCGATCCGGGCGATCGGGCGCGGCGGCGCGCGGCGCAAGGGCGCCGAGGCCGCGCCCCCGGCCCAGTCCCCGCACCAGCCCCAACAGCCTCCGCAGACACATCAGCCTCAGCAGTCCCCGCAGTCGCACCAGTCCCCGCAGTCGCACCAGCCTCAGCAGCCCTTCGGTGGCATCCCCGCCCAGGGCGGCGGCCCGGCCTGGCAGCCACAGGGGCAGTTCGCCCAGCGGCCCGGCCCGCCGCAGAGCCCGCCGCAGGCCGCCCCGCACGCTCCTCAGACGGCCCCGCACGGCGCGGGACCGGGCGGCGCGGCCGAGGGCGTCATCCCCTGGAAGCCGCCCGTCGACAACCCCTTCCTCCTGGCCGCCCAGGCCGAGGGTCGGCCCGCCTCGCTCGGCCGCCGCCTCGCCGCCCGGCTGATCGACTCGGTCGTGCTGCTCGGCGTCGTCGGCGCCGTCGCGTTCCCGCTGTGGAGCAAGGCGAGCGACCACATCGACGAGAAGGTCGAGTCGGCCAAGCAGAGCGGCGAGACCGTCACGGTCTACTTCCTGGACGGCACCACCAGCGGCTATCTGGGCATCGTCCTCGGTCTGCTACTCGTCCTCGGCGTCGTGCTGGAGACGCTGCCGACTGCCAAGTGGGGCCGCACGCTCGGCAAGAGGCTGTGCGGGGTGCGGGTGCTGGACATCGAGGAGCACGACACCCCGTCCTTCGGCACCGCGCTGCGCCGCTGGCTGGTCTACTCGGTGCTGGGGGTGCTCGTCATCGGCGTGCTGAACGTGGTGTGGTGCCTGTTCGACCGCCCGTGGCGGCAGTGCTGGCACGACAAGGCGGCCCACACCTTCGTCGCGTCGGCCGACTGAGCGGCGGGTCGGCCGAGCCGCCCTCCCCGGAACCGAACATCCGCCCAGGCTGCGGCGGATGGACGATCCCGGTCGCCCGAACGGGGCGCGCCGGATGCGGCGGTCCCGGCTCCGGGGTCGACTCGGGCCATGAGCACCGACCAGCCGCCGCCCGGGCCCGATGAGCCGCGGGACCGGGACAGCAGCGATCCGTTCGCGAAACAACCGCGGGCGAACGGCTCCCCGTACGGGGACCACGGGGACCACTGGGACCACGGGGACCACGCCGCCGGGTCCGAGCCGTACGCCGGGATGCCCCCGCTCGCGCACCTCGGCCGCCGTCTGATCGCCCGGATCATCGACGCGCTGCTCATCGGCATCCCGGTCGGGCTCGTCGTGACCGCGATCGCCGGGGGCTATGACCCGATCGAGGGCAGCGCGCGGTCGACCACCGTCACGCTGGTCTACGTCCTGGTCTACTTCCTCTACGAGGGGCTGATGCTGACCCGGGACGGCCAGACCGTCGGGAAGAAGGCGATGCGGATCCGGGTGGCCATGCTGGAGAACGGCCGGACGCCGGCCGGGCAGGCGGGCTGGCTGCGCGCCGGGGTGTACGCCCTGCCCGAGATCGTGCCCTGCTGCGGCTTCCTCTTCTGGCTGATCAATGTGTTGTGGTGCACTTGGGACCGGCCCTACCGGCAGTGCCTGCACGACAAGGCGGCCAAGACCCTGGTGGTCTCGGCCGTACGCTGAGCGCTCCGCCGGACGTGCCCCGCCTGGCGTCCGCCGATCCACTCAGCCCCCGAGGAGTTACCCGGAGACCCCCGAGGAGCCACCCGGAGACCCTGGAGGAGCCACCCTGAGCTTCCGGTCCTCCGGGACCGCTGATGTAATCGGGGGCATGGCCCCCGATCCGCTGTCCTCGCCCCCGCCTGTGATCCCCCCAGGGATGCCCCCGCTGGCCACCCCCGGTCAGCGCTTCACCGCCCGGCTCATCGACATCGTCATTCTCGGCGCGATCTGGACGGTGGCGCTCACGGCGACCGGTGCGCTCCAGTACACGATGGACCACCCGGGCGAGCAGGACATGGGCAAGGTGACCCTCGCGCTCATCATCACGATGGCGCTCTACTTCGGCTACGAGGGCGTCATGCTGGCCCGCAGCGGACAGACGCTCGGCAAGAAGGCGCTGCGCATCCGGGTGGCGATGCTGTCCGACGGGAATGTGCCGGCCGGTCAGGGCTGGGTCCGCGCGGCGGTCTATGTGCTGCCGGGGATGCTCATCCCGCTGCTGGTCGGCACGGTCTTCTGGCTGGTCAACTCGGCCTCACTGCTGTGGGACAAGCCGTTCCAGCGCTGTCTGCACGACAAGGCCGCGCGGACCGTCGTGGTGTCGGCCGTGCAGTGAGTGGACCGGCCGCGCGGTGCGTGGACCGGCCGTGCAGTGAGTGGACCGGCCGCGCGGTGCGTGGGTCAGCCGCGCAGTGAGTCGGCGTGCGCCCGGGTGCGCGCCCTCGCCGGGTCGGCCGGTCCGGACCCCGCCACGGGGCGGCTGGTGCGGACGGTGCGGCCGGTGCGGGACACCCGGGCCACCGGCACGGTGACGGCGACGAGGAGCCCGAGAACCAGTCCGACCACGGTCACCACCGCCACCCCGAGCCCCGATCGGGTCTGGGAGAGCAGCAGCATGGCGAAGGTCGAGAGAACGACGGTGGCCGAACCATAGGCAAGCTGTGCAGGAGTCGGACGCGGCATGGCGGGATCCGTCCTCGGGGGCGATATGCAGGGGGCATGAACCAGGCTGAAGTGCACCGTCAGTCCTGACTCTACGGTCCTGC
Organism: Streptomyces javensis; assembly: GCF_039525925.1. Classification (NCBI taxonomy): domain Bacteria; kingdom Bacillati; phylum Actinomycetota; class Actinomycetes; order Kitasatosporales; family Streptomycetaceae; genus Streptomyces; species Streptomyces javensis. Next base: position 85,717 of record NZ_BAAAIF010000015.1, read on the forward strand.
ATGCCCGTGGGGAACGGAAGTAAGCGTGACCTCACCCACGGCGCCGTTGCACAGGGGGCGCACGGAGTCATCGGGTGTGCCAACCGGCGTGCATGGCGCGCCCGTTGCTGTCCGTTAAACGGAACGTTGGGATCGCAGAACGTACTTGTCTCACCAGTCCAAGTCAAGGTCTGTCTTTTCTCCTGCCACTCCGGTCAAATGTCCGGCACTGGTGTGGAAAGGGGAGGACTGAGCGAGTGAACAGCCAACGGAGAACGGCCAGATCGGCCGCCATAGCCACAGTGGTGGCCGCGCTCGGAGCGGCGGCACTCTCGACCGGCATGGCCCAGGCGGACGCGCCGTCTACGCGTGTCGAGCGCCATGATCCGGCGCCCGCGAAGACGGATGTCCAGCACGACCTCGAAGGTCCCTACAGCAAGCAGCGGGAAGCGCAGCGCCAGGAGGCGCTGCGTCAGGTCATCTCCGGCGACGCCAAGGCGACCACGCGCGGGGCGTCCAAGGTCGTGAAGCTCGGCAAGGGCAAGTACGTCGAGCTGGCCCGGGAGAAGACCGACAAGATCTTCACCATCCTGGTCGACTTCGGCGACAAGGTGGACGACACCACCATGTACGACCCGGACGGGGACGGCCCCAAGCCGCCGGTGAAGAAGTACGGCGGCGACCCGGGCCCGGCGCACAACACCATCGCCGAGCCGGACCGCGCCGACGACAACAGCACGGCCTGGCAGAAGGACTACAACCGCCAGCACTTCCAGGACCTCTACTTCTCCACGGACAAGAAGAAGGAGTCCCTGAAGAAGTACTACGAGAAGCAGTCCTCGGGCCGCTACTCGGTGGACGGCGAGGTCTCCGACTGGGTCAAGGTCGACTGGAACGAGGCCCGCTACGGCTCCAACTACTGCGGCGACACCAACTGCGCCAACGCCTGGGACCTGATCCGCGACGGCGTCAACCAGTGGGCCAAGGACCAGAAGGCGGCCGGCCGCACCGACGCGCAGATCAAGGCGGACCTGGTCAAGTACGACCAGTGGGACCGCTACGACTACGACGGCGACGGCAACTTCAACGAGCCCGACGGCTACATCGACCACTTCCAGATCGTCCACGCCGGTGAGGACGAGTCCGCGGGCGGCGGGGTCCAGGGCGAGAACGCCATCTGGGCGCACCGCTGGTACGCGTACGGCACCGACGCGGGCAAGACCGGCCCGGGCGAGAACAAGTCGGGCGGTACCCAGATCGGCGACACCGGCATCTGGGTCGGCGACTACACGATGCAGCCGGAGAACGGCGGCCTCGGCGTCTTCGCCCATGAGTACGGCCATGACCTGGGCCTGCCGGACGAGTACGACACCACCGGTAAGGGGGAGTCGTCCGTCGCCTACTGGTCGCTGATGTCCGCGGGATCCTGGCTCGGCACCGGTAAGGACGCCATCGGCGATCTGCCCGGCGATATGAACGCCTGGGACAAGCTCCAGCTGGGCTGGCTGAACTACGCCTCGGCCAAGGCCGGTAAGAAGTCCACCCACACCCTCGGGGTGGCCGAGTACAACACCAAGAACAAGCAGGCGCTGGTGGTCGAGCTGCCCGCCAAGGCCGTCACCACCGAGGTGGTCGCCCCCGCCGAGGGCTCCAAGCAGTGGTGGAGCGGGATGGGTGACGACCTCAAGAACACCCTGACCCGGTCCGTGGACCTCACGGGCAAGTCCAAGGCCAGCCTGGACCTCCAGGGCTGGTGGGACATCGAGGAGAACTACGACTACCTCTACGCCGAGGTCTCCACGGACGGCGGCGCCAACTGGACGCCGATCGACGGCACCGCGGACGGCAAGGCCATCCCGCGCGACGCCGGTGACAAGCCCGCGCTGACCGGCACCTCGGGCGCGTACAAGAAGCTCTCCTTCCCGCTGGACGCCTACGCGGGCAAGAAGATCGAGCTCCGCTTCCGCTACCAGACCGACGGCGGTGTGGCGCAGAAGGGCTTCGCGGCCGACGCGATCACCCTGACCGCCGACGGCGCCCCGGTCTTCAGCGACGGCGCCGAGGGCGATGACAACGGCTGGACCGCTAACGGCTTCTCGCGCATCGGCGCGTCCTTCAGCAAGGACTACCCGCAGTACTACCTCGCCGAGAACCGCCAGTACGTGTCGTACGACAAGACCCTGAAGACCGGTCCGTACAACTTCGGCTGGGCCTCCACCCGGCCCGACTGGGTCGAGCACTTCCCGTATCAGAACGGGCTGCTGATCTGGCAGTGGGACACCTCGCAGCCGGACAACAACGTCGGCGTCCACCCGGGCAGCGGTCTGATCCTGCCGGTCGACGCGCACCCCGCCGCCGAGAAGTGGGCGGACGGCAAGCTGATGCGCAACCGGATCCAGGCGTACGACTCGCCCTTCAGCCGACTCCCGTCGGACGGCTTCACGCTGCACAACGACGGCAAGGCCGCCAAGGTGAAGCCGAAGCCGGGCATCCCGGTCTTCGACGACCACAAGGGCACGTACTGGGACAAGAGCAACCCGACCGGCAGTGCCCAGATTGCTGACACCAACACCCGGATCAAGATCCTCAAGGAGCTCCCGGGCGGCTCGACGATGACCGTCCAGGTCGGACCGTCCGCCTCCTAGATCCACACCAGTCTGAGTTTTCGCAGGTCAGAGCGGTAGCGGCCGTCGCCCACTAGCGGGCGGCGGCCGTTCGCGTTTAGATGCCCCTTAGACCTTCTTGTTGACACGACGTCTCACGGGGGACATGACCCGCAATGGCCGACGGAGGATTCACCAAGCTGCCCGGCGGCAGTGTGGTGGTCGCACTGACGCTGCCGCGCCCGCTGGGCGAGGGCGGCGTCCGCGTACTGGTACACGCCGCGAACCGCCAGCGAGCCCTGACCAGGCTCCGCAATCTCGGGCTTCGCGCTGTCTATCTGCGCGGCAATACCGCGCCGCCGACACCCGACGAGGTGACGGCGGTGCTCCACCATCCCGACGGGGTGGTCTGGCGCACCGCGCCGGACCGCGGAGGGGAGCTCTGGCATCCCATGGCCGCCCTCCTCAGACCAGCGGCCCCGGCCTCGTAGGGGGCGTCCGGCGGTACGCGTACGCCTGCGGCGGGCTGCTCCCCTCCCCGCCCCTCCCCGAAACCGGGGCTCCGCCCCAGACCCCGCTCCTCAATCGCCGGAGGGGCTGGGGGCGCGGCTCTGTCCCGGGCGCCGCTCATCGAGCGCCGGACGGGGCTGGAAGGCGGGGGCTCCGTCCCAGGCGTCGGGGATACCAGGGGTGGGGCCCCTGGTACGGGAAAGGGCGGGGAGGGGGGGGAGCGGCCCGCCGCAGGCGTGCGCGTGCCACCGGACACCGTAGCGCCGGGGCCCGGGAGGGCGGCCGGTCGAGCCCGGCCGATCAAGCGGCCGGGAAGGCGGCTGGGAGGCGCTCTGGGCGCCTCCGGCGGCCTCAGACGACCGGCTTGCCGCTGAGCTCGACCCCGGCCGCCCGCAGCTCCTCCAGGGCGCGCTCGGTCGTGCCCGGCGAGACGCCCGCGGTCAGGTCCAGCAGGACATGCGCCGCGAACCCCTCGCGGCGCGCGTCCAGCGCCGTGGCCCGCACACAGTGGTCGGTGGCGATGCCCACCACGTCCACCTCGGTCACCTCGCGCTCGCGCAGCCACTGGGCGAGCGGCGTGCCGTGCTCGTCGGTGCCCTCGAAGCCGCTGTACGCCCCCGTGTACGCGCCCTTGTCGAAGACCGCGTCGATCGCCCCGGAGGCGACGGCGGGCGCGAAGTTCGGGTGGAACCCGACGCCCTCGGTGCCCGCGACGCAGTGCACCGGCCAGGTGTGCTCATAGTCCGGGTTGTCCGAGAAGTGATCGCCCGGATCGATGTGGTGGTCACGGGTGGCGACGACATGCCGGTAACCGGGCGTGGCCTCCCCGATCAGATCGGTGATCGCGGCGGCGACATCCGCGCCCCCCGTCACCGCGAGGCTTCCGCCCTCGCAGAAGTCGTTCTGGACGTCGACGACGATCAGTGCCCGGTGCATGTCACCGAGGGTAGACACTCCGCGTCGATTGCGGCAGTGGGCGTGCCCCGCGTTCCCGCTCATGACCCGTCCGCCTCAGGCCCGCGCGTACTCGGTGGGCAGGACCGGCTCCCCGCGCGAGAGCTGGGTCGCCGACAGCGGCAGCCCGGCCCGGGCCGCGATGTGCCGGTCCCGCGCCGCGTCCAGCGGCTCGCGGGCCACGATCTCGCCCCCGCGCACCAGCTCCACCAGCAGTTGATGGTCCGCCAGCTCCGCGGGGACCGCCCCGGTGCCGATCACCTCGGCCTCGGCCACACCGTGCTCGTCCACCCGCCGCGCGGCCCATTTGCGGCCGCCCACCGAGGTCTTGGCGCCCATGGACTTCTTGGCCACCGGCAGCAGCGGCGCGTCCGCGTCGTCCGAAACCGCCCGTGCCACCAGCTTGTAGACCATGGAGCTGGTCGGGTGGCCGCTGCCGGTGACCAGCTGGGTGCCGACCCCGTACGCGTCCACGGGGGCGGCGGCCAGCGAGGCGATCGCGTACTCATCGAGGTCGCTGGTCACCACGATCTTGGTGTTCTTGGCGCCCAGCTCGTCCAGTTGCTGGCGCACCCGGTGGGCGAGCAGCAGCAGATCGCCGGAGTCGATCCGCACGGCGCCCAGGTCCTTGCCGGCCACCTCCACGGCGGCGCGCACCGCCTCGGCGACGTCATAGGTGTCCACGAGCAGGGTGGTGTCGCTGCCGTGCGCCTGGACCTGTGCCGTGAAGGCGTCCCGCTCACTGTCGTGCAGCAGGGTGAAGGCGTGGGCGCTGGTGCCCACGGTGGGGATGTTGTAGCGGAATCCGGCCGCGAGGTCGGAGGTGGTGGTGAAGCCGCCGACGTAGGCGGCGCGGGCGGCGGCCACGGCGGCCAGCTCATGGGTGCGGCGGGCGCCCATCTCGATGAGCGGCCGGTCGCCCGCGGCGGTGGACATCCGGGACGCGGCGGCGGCCACCGCGGAGTCGTGGTTGAGGATGGAGAGGATGACCGTCTCCAGCAGCACCGCCTCGGCGAAGGTGCCCTCCACCCGGATGATCGGTGAGCCGGGGAAGTAGACCTCGCCCTCGGGGTAGCCCCAGATGTCGCCGCGGAAGCGGTAGTCGGCGAGCCAGGAGAGCGTGGGCTCGTCCACGATCCGCTGCTGGGCGAGGAAGTCCAGCACGCCCGCGTCGAAGCGGAAGTTCTCGACGGCGTCCAGCACCCGTCCGGTGCCCGCCACGACGCCGTAGCGCCGGCCCTCGGGGAGGCGCCTGGTGAAGGCTTCGAAGACCGAGCGGCGGTCGGCGGTGCCCGCCCGCAGCGCGGCCTGAAGCATGGTGAGTTCGTACCGGTCGGTGAAGAGTGCGGTCGACGGCACGTCCACCGGCAGTCCCAAGTCCGCAGTGTCCATGGTTGACGATGCTACCTCCCGTACTCGTCAGAGTGACGAGATCTGGGTGCCGGTTTAGGCGACGGCCCGTGCCGGGTGGCAGCATGGGACGTGTGAGTGTCGCGCCCGTGGAGATCGAACGTCCTGAATCCCGTGAAGCACCCTCGTCGGTGCCGGAGCCCGACGTTCCCTGGGTGACGGTGGTCCATAACGACCCCGTCAATCTCATGAGCTATGTGACCTACGTCTTTCAGAGCTACTTCGGCTACTCCAAGGACAAGGCCAACCGTTTGATGCTCGACGTCCACCACAAGGGCCGCGCGATCGTCTCGAGCGGCACCCGCGAGGAGATGGAGCGCGACGTGCAGGCGATGCACGGCTACGGCCTGTGGGCGACCCTCCAGCAGGAGCGCTGATGTCGGGACGTTTCGAGCCGTTGCCGGGCGGCGGCGCCGCCATCGCCCTGGACGAGGTGGAGATCTCCATCCTGCGCAGCCTGGCCATGCAGCTCGCCGAGCTGATCGGCCCGGGCGACCAGCCCGCCGGGGACGATGACGACCCCCTGGCCGCGCTCTTCGCGGAGGGCCCCAGCAAGCCGCCGGAGGACCCGGCGCTCGCCCGGCTCTTCCCGGACGCCTACTCCCCGCCGGACCGGGAGCTCGGGGCGCGGGAGGAGAAGGAGGCGCGGGAGGCGTCCGCGGAGTTCCGCCGCTTCACCGAGAACGACCTGCGGGCGCGCAAGCGCGACGACGCCCTGACGGTGGTGCGCGACCTGGACGCGCTGGGCTCCGGTTCCTCGGGCGGGGCGCCGGGGGTGCTGGAGCTGGCGCCGGAGAAGTCCGGACGGTGGCTGGGTGCGCTCAATGACCTGCGGCTGGCCATCGGCACCCGGCTGGAGGTCACCGACGAGGACGACGGCGGTGAGCTGCTGCGGCTGCCGGACTCCGATCCGCGCAAGCCGATGGTGATGGCGTACTTCTGGCTCGGCGGGCTCCAGGAGACCCTGATCGAGACGCTCATGCCGGAGTGACTCCCTCCGGCAATCACTGAGTGTTCGTTTAGAGGATGCTCAACTCCGGATAACGATCGCATCACTGCGATCGCTGCCTTTGTTGCGCAGCACAACTTTTGTCCGCTTCTTCCTGTGGTGTGTGCCACACGCGGCGCAGTCGATCAGCGTGGCGGTCGTGGTAAATCTTCACGATCGCAGCCAGCCGCCACAGGGAGAAAGGCGCAGCAATATGACCTCAGCGGCTCCTGAAGAGGACTATGAGCGCGGCCTAGGCAGTCGCCAGGTCCAGATGATCGCTATCGGCGGCGCCATCGGCGTCGGCCTGTTCATGGGTGCCGGGGCGAACATCGCCAAGGCGGGCCCGAGCATCATCCTGATGTACGCCCTCGCGGGCGTGGTCATCTTCTTCATCATGAGAGCGCTCGGTGAGCTGCTCCTGTACCGGCGGTCCACGGGCTCCTTCGCGGAGTACATCCGCGAGTTCCTGGGCCCCTTCTTCGGCTATGCCACCGGTTGGACCTACTGGCTGCTGTGGGTGGTGACCGGCATGGCCGAGCTGACGGCCGCCGCCATCTACATCAACTACTGGTTCCCCTCGATCCCGCAGTGGGTCAGCGCCCTGGTCTTCCTGGTGGTGCTCTTCGGGGTCAACCTGATCTCGGTCAAGATCTTCGGTGAGGTCGAGTTCTGGTTCTCGATGGTCAAGGTCACCGCGATCATCGGCATGATCGTGATCGGTCTCGGCGTGCTCACCCTCGGCTTCTCCGACGCCGGTGACACCGCGGCCGCCTCCAACCTCTGGTCGCACGGCGGGTTCTTCCCCAACGGCATCGGCGACAGCCTGATGACCCTCCAGGGCGTGATGTTCGCCTACATCGCCGTCGAGTTGGTCGGTGTCACCGCGAGCGAGTCCGAAGACCCCGAGAAGACCCTGCCCAAGGCGATCAACACCCTGCCGTGGCGCATCATCATCTTCTACGTCGGCGCCCTGGTGGTGCTGCTCGCCGTCGTCAAGTGGACCGAGTTCTCGGCCGGTGAGAGCCCCTTCGTGCACGGCTTCTCCAAGATCGGCATCCCCTTCGCCGCCGGTATCGTCAACTTCGTCGTCCTGACCGCGGCCCTGTCCTCCTGCAACTCCGGCATGTACTCCACCGGCCGGATGCTGCGTGACCTGGCGACCAGCGGTGAGGCCCCGGGGGTCTTCGCCCGGCTCAACGCCCGCAAGTCCCCGGCCATCGGCATCACCTTCTCCGTCCTCCTCATGGGGATCGGCGTGGTCCTCAACTACGTCGTCCCCGAGAAGGCGTTCACCTACGTCACCTCGGTGGCCACGGCCGCGGGCATCTGGTCCTGGCTGATGATCCTCTTCGCGCATATCCAGTACCGCCGCGCGGTCCGCGCGGGCCGGCTGCCCGCCTCGTCCTTCCCGGCTCCCGGCGGCTCGGTCTTCAGCTGGGTGGCGGTGGTCTTCCTGCTGATCGTGACCGGCATGGTCGCGTACGACAAGGACGCCCGGGTCTCCCTGTACGTCGGCGCCGGATGGGCCGTGTGCCTGGTGATCGGCTGGTACGTCCTCAAGGCCCGCGGCGGTGCCCAGCCGCTCGGTCAGTCGGCCGCCGAGGCGGAGCCGGAGTACGCGCGCAAGTAAGGCGTATCGCCTTTCGGGCGCCGCATCTCAGTAGGCGGGCTCCGGACCTCTGTCCGGAGCCCGCCTCCTATTCTTCTGCCATGCTGACCATCACCCAGGCGCTCCACGACAAGATCGTCGCGCACGCCCGCGCCGACCACCCCGACGAGGCATGCGGCGTGATCGCGGGCCCGGCCGGGAGCGGCCGCCCCGAGCGGTTCATCCCGATGCTGAACGCGGCGCGTTCCCCCACCTTCTACGAGTTCGACTCGGGTGACCTGCTCAAGCTCTACCGAGAGATGGACGACCGGGACGAGGAGCCGGTGGTCATCTACCACTCGCACACCGCCACCGAGGCGTACCCCTCCCGTACCGATATCTCCTACGCCAATGAGCCCGGTGCCCACTACGTCCTGGTCTCCACGGCCGAATGCGGCAATGACGAGGGGCCCTTCCAGTTCCGGTCCTTCCGGATCGTGGACGGCGAGGTCACCGAGGAAGAGGTGGAGATCGTCCCGGGTGGCTGAATCGCGGTGCCGTCTCGCATCGCGGTCACTACCCGTCCGTATCGCGGGATTGCCTACCGGGGCCCGGTTCGGGAATCGATACGATGAGTCCATGGTTTTCGATGACGTGAGCGAGAAGACGCCGGGCATGCTGCTCGTGGCGCGGCTCCACGTCGACCTGTGCCGGCTCGCCAGCGCGATGTGTCCGCGCCGCGCCGTGGCCGCCTGAGCGCGCGCCCGAGACGCCCCGACGCCCTTCGACGACGCCCTCCCGGCCGCTCCCGGTCCGGGAGTCCACCCCGCCCTCCGACAGGAGCTTAAGAATGGCCATCGAGGTCCGCATCCCGACCATCCTCCGCACCTACACCGACGGCCAGAAGGCGGTCGAGGGCAGCGGGGCCACGCTCGCCGAGCTCTTCACCGACCTGGAGAGCCGGTACACCGGGATCCAGGAGCGCCTGGTCGACGGCGGCGAGCTGCGCCGCTTCGTCAACGTCTATCTGAACGACGAGGACGTCCGCTTCCTCGACGGCATCTCCACCAAGGTCTCGGACGGCGACAATGTGACGATCCTCCCGGCCGTCGCCGGCGGAAGGCTCTGATGCGGTACGACAGCCCCCTGGCCGCGGTCGGCAATACGCCGCTCGTAGGGCTGCCGCGGCTCTCGCCCTCGTCCGACGTACGGATCTGGGCCAAGCTGGAGGACCGCAACCCCACCGGCTCGGTCAAGGACCGCCCCGCGCTCCATATGATCGAACAGGCCGAGAAGGACGGCCGGTTGACCCCCGGCTGCACCATCCTCGAGCCCACCTCCGGCAACACCGGCATCTCGCTCGCGATGGCGGCCAAGCTCAAGGGCTACCGCATCGTCTGCGTGATGCCGGAGAACACCAGCGAGGAGCGGCGCCAGCTGCTCGCCATGTGGGGCGCGGAGATCATCTCCTCGCCCGCCGCCGGCGGCTCCAACACCGCCGTCCGGGTGGCCAAGGAGCTGGCGGAGCAGCACCCGGACTGGGTGATGCTGTACCAGTACGGCAACCCGGACAACGCCGGTGCCCACTACGCCACCACCGGCCCCGAGATCCTGGCCGACCTGCCCTCCATCACCCACTTCGTCGCCGGTCTGGGCACCACCGGCACCCTGATGGGCGTCGGCCGCTTCCTGCGTGAGAACAAGCCGGACGTCCAGATCGTCGCCGCCGAACCGCGCTACGACGACGTGGTCTACGGACTCCGCAACCTCGACGAGGGCTTCGTCCCCGAGCTGTACGACGAGTCCGTCCTGACCACCCGCTTCTCCGTCGGCTCCGAGGACGCGGTGTCCCGTACCCGGGAACTCCTCGCCCAGGAGGGCATCTTCGCGGGCGTCTCGACCGGGGCCGCGCTGCACGCGGCCCTCGGTGTCGCCCGTAAGGCGGTCACGGCCGGTCAGAGCGCCGATGTGGTCTTCATCGTCGCCGACGGCGGCTGGAAGTACCTCTCCACCGGTGTCTACACGGCGGCCACCACCGAGGAGGCGATCGAGACGCTGCACGGCCAGCTCTGGGCGTAGCGGCCGGATCGGCCGGCGGGGGGCATGGCCGGGCGCCGCCCGGCTCCGTCCTGGTGATTCCGCCCACAACGCGGCCCCGTGGAGGAGCTGCCTGGGCTTTTGCGCCTTACGCTCGTGGGCACCGCATGACCCCCCGCACCCGCCCATGGCCCTCGGCATGGGGACCCCTCAAGGAGGTTCCTGCTTCATGAAGCTCACCGTCGTCGGATGCTCAGGGTCGTTCCCGTCCGCGGAATCGGCCTGCTCGAGCTACCTCATCGAGGCCGACGGCTTCCGGCTGCTCCTCGACATGGGCAATGGCGCCCTTGGCGAGTTGCAGCGCCACTGCGGTCTTTACGACCTCGACGCCGTGCTGCTGTCCCATCTCCACCCCGATCACTTCATCGACATGTGCGGATACTTCGTCGCGCGCTACTACCGGCACGACGGCGGCCGCGCCGAGGCGATCCCCGTCTACGGCCCCGAGGACACCGAGCGGCGGCTGGTCCAGGCGTACGACGACGTGCCCGACGAGAAGTCGATGCGCGAGGTCTTCGACTTCCGCACGCTCACGCCCGGCAGCTTCGAGATCGGCCCCTTCACCATCCGCGCCGAGCGCGTCTGCCATCCGGTGGAGGCGTACGGCTTCCGGATCGAGTACGGCGGCCGCTCGCTGGTCTACTCGGGTGACACGGGCCCCTGTGCGGCCCTGGTGGACCTGGCCAGGGGCGGCGACCTCTTCCTGTGCGAGGCGGCCTTCACGCACGGCAAGGAGGACATCCCGGGGCTGCACCTCAACGGCCGCGAGGCGGGCGAGCACGCGCTGCGGGCGGGGGTGGGGGCCCTGGTGCTCACCCATGTGCCGCCGTGGACGGACCCCCAGATCAACCAGCGCGACGCCCAGGCGGTCTTCGGCGGCCCGGTGGAGCTGGCCAAGGCGGGCGCGGTCTACGAGGTCTGAGTAGCGGCGCGGAGACGGCGAAGCGCCGGGCTGGAGGACCAGCCCGGCGCTTCGCCGTCTCGCCGTGGGGCTACTTCTTGGCGTCGGCCGTCTGCCCGGCTTCCGCCGTCCTCTTGGCCTCCGCAGTCCTCTTGGCCTCCGCCGTCCTCTTGGCCTCCGCAGTCCTCTTGGCGTCCGTCGGCTTCTTGGCGTCCGCCGCCGCGTCGTCCAGGGTGTCCTCGGGCTCCCGTCCCGGCGTCGGGATGTTGAACTTCGTGATCACGAAGCGGAAGACCACGTAGTAGACGACGCCGAACGCCAGCCCGATCGGGATGAGCATCCAGGCCTTCTCGCTGTGCGACCACCCCAGCAGGTAGTCGAAGAGCCCGCCGGAGAAGGTGAAGCCGCTGCGGATGCCGAGTGCCCAGGTCAGGGCCATGGACACACCCGTAAGGACCGCGTGGATGCCGTACAGCAGGGGCGCGATGAACATGAACGAGAACTCGATCGGTTCGGTCACACCACAGACGAAGGCCGTCAGCGAGACCGAGATCATCATCCCCATCACGGCTTTGCGCCGCTCGGGACGGGCGCAGTGCGCGATCGCCAGACCGGCGGCGGGCAGCGCGAACATCATGATCGGGAAGAAGCCGGTCATGAACATTCCGGCCGACGGGTCGTCGTGGAAGTAGCGCGCGATGTCGCCGTGCCAGGTCTGGCCGCCGGAGTTGTAGTCACCGAACTGGAACCAGGCGAACGAGTTCAGCAGCATGTGCATGCCGACCGGGATCAGCAGCCGGTTGACCACGCCGAAGATCCCGGAGCCGGCCGCGCCATTGGACGACAGCCACTCGGAGAAGTTGTTGAGGCCGTCGCCGATCGGGCCCCAGAGGTAGCCGAAGAGCACGCCGTAGATGACGCCCGCGAAGGACATCAGGATCGGGATGAAGCGGCGGCCGCTGAAGAAGCCCAGCCAGTCCGGCAGCCGGGTGCGGTGGTACCTCTCCCACAGCACCGCGGCGGTCAGGCCGACCACGATGCCGCCGAGGACGCCCGGGTCCTCCGGCTTGCCGGTCACATCGCTGACGAAGCCGGTCAGCACGTTCTTGTAGACCAGGAAGCCGACCAGGCCCGCGAACGCCGTGGAGCCGTCCGACTTCTTCGCGAAGCCGATGGCCACGCCGATGCAGAACAGCAGGGCCAGGTTGTCGAAGAGCGCGCCGCCCGCGTGGGCGAAGATCTCCGCGAGCTTGTTCCAGCCGAGTCCCGTCTTGCCGAAGACATCGTCCTGGCCGAGCCGGCTCAGGATGCCCGCGGCGGGCAGGGCGGCGACGGGCAGCTGGAGGCTGCGGCCGATCTTCTGCATACCCTTGATCAGACCGGCACCCCGCTTCTGCGCGGGCCCGGCCTGGGCGGTGGCCGTACTCATCGGATTCCTCCTGGTGAGGCGGGCTCTCGGGGGAAGGGGCGGCCCGCTCTATGGTCTAAACCACATGTGGTGTAGACCTGTTGTAGCACGTAGGGATCCGATAAAGGAATCTATTCTTCCATGTGACGAGTGACCTCCTCACCCGCATAATGGTGTAGACCACTTGGTCGCAACGCGGACAGCAGGACGACAGGAGCGAACATGGCCACCAAGGCTGAGAAGATCGTCGAGGGGCTCGGCGGCATCGACAACATCATCGAGGTCGAGGGCTGCATCACCCGCCTCCGTACCGAGGTCAAGGACGCCGCCCTGGTCGACGAGGCCCTCCTGAAGGCCGCGGGCGCCCATGGCGTGGTCAAGATGGGCACGGCGATCCAGGTGGTCATCGGCGCCGACGCGGACCCCGTCGCCGCCGAGATCGAAGACCTGATGTGACCTCCTGAGCCCACCGCGCCGTCCCCGGGGCGGGGCCCGCGCCGGACGCGCACCAGGGGCCCGTGCGATGCCGATAGGCTCATCCCATGTCTCGTATCGACGGCCGCACCCCCGACCAGCTCCGCCCCGTGACCATCGAGCGCGGTTGGAGCAAGCATGCCGAGGGCTCGGTCCTCGTCTCCTTCGGCGATACGCGGGTCCTGTGCACCGCGAGCGTCACCGAGGGCGTGCCGCGCTGGCGCAAGGGCAGCGGCGAGGGCTGGGTCACCGCGGAGTACGCGATGCTGCCGCGCTCCACCAACACCCGGGGCGACCGCGAGTCCGTCCGCGGCAAGATCGGCGGCCGTACGCATGAGATCTCGCGGCTCATCGGCCGCTCGCTGCGCGCCGTCATCGACTACAAGGCGCTCGGCGAGAACACCGTCGTCCTGGACTGCGATGTCCTCCAGGCCGACGGCGGCACCCGCACCGCCGCCATCACCGGCGCCTATGTGGCCCTGGCCGACGCCATCGGCTGGGCCCGCGGGAAGAAGCTGATCAAGGCCACCCGGCAGCCGCTGACCGGCACCGTCTCCGCCGTCAGCGTCGGCATCGTCGGCGGCGTCCCGCTGCTCGACCTCTGCTACGAGGAGGACGTGCGCGCCGAGACCGACATGAACGTGGTCTGTACCGGTGACGGACGCTTCGTCGAGGTGCAGGGCACCGCCGAGGGCGAGCCCTTCGCCCGCGAGGAGCTGAACGGCCTGCTGGACCTCGCCGTGGCGGGCTGTGACGCCCTGTCCGGAATCCAGCGCGCGGCGCTGGGCGGGGAGAACTGACGGCGGCATCGGGCAACCACCGCGCGGCGCCTGACGTTTAGTCAGGTACCAGCACCTTTCCCGGGGAAGGACCCACTCCATGGCGCCGCGCCACCGTCACCGCCGTACCACCGCCATCACCGCCCTCGCCGCCGTCGCGCTCGCCGTGCCGGTCACGGTGGGTTGCAGCGCGGTGGAGAAGGCCCTGGACTGCGCCCAGCTCGCGGTCGAGATATCCAACGACGTGGACAACCTCCAGGACGCCCTGACCGGCGCCGCGGTCGACCCGCAGCAGGCCGACAAGATCCTGGACTCCCTCGACAAGGACATCGACAAGGTGGGCGACCGCACCGACAACGCGGACGTCGGCAAGGCCATCGACGACCTCCAGCAGGCCGTGGACAACGTCCAGAAGTCCGTGGACAGCGGCAAGGACCCGGATCTGACCCCGGTCAAGGACGCGGCGGGCGAACTGACCAACGTCTGCTCGCCCTGACCGCCCCCCGACCGGCGCGAGCCATCCACCCTCGATAATCGAGAGCTATGCAGCAACGCACTGAGGGACACCCTCCGCACCCCCGCCGTCTGATCCTCGCCACCCGCAACGCCTACAAGATCACCGAGCTGCGCTCGATCCTGGGCGAGACCGGCCTCGACGTCGAACTCGTCGGTGCCGACGCCTATCCGGAGGTCCCGGACGTCAAGGAGACCGGCGTGACCTTCGCGGAGAACGCCCTCCTCAAGGCCCACGCCCTGGCACAGGCCACCGGCCACCCCGCCATCGCCGACGACTCCGGCCTCTGCGTGGACGTCCTCGGCGGCGCCCCCGGGATCTTCTCGGCCCGCTGGTCGGGCCGGCACGGCGACGACCGCGCCAACCTCGATCTGCTGCTGGCCCAGCTCGCCGACGTCCCCGACGAACACCGCGGCGCCCACTTCGAATGCGCCGCCGCCCTCGCCCTCCCCGACGGCACCGAGCGCGTGGTCTCCGGCCGGCTCACCGGCACTCTCCGCCACGAGCCCGTGGGCGGCGGGGGGTTCGGCTACGACCCGATCCTCCAGCCCCACGGCGAGACCCGCACCTGCGCCGAACTGACCCCCGACGAGAAGAACGCCATCAGCCACCGCGGCAAGGCGTTCCGCGCCATCGCCCCGGTCGTCCGCGAACTCCTGGGGTGATCGGCCCCGGAAAGCGCCGCGGGCCCGGTCCGCGCTGAGACGGACCGGGCCCGCGTATGCGTGGCGTGCGGCCGGAGGGACTCGAACCCTCACGGGTGTTACCCCACTGGGACCTAAACCCAGCATGACTGCCAATTCCATCACGGCCGCTCGGCACGCTCATGGTATCGCCTGGTGAACGGGGGCCGGGGCGGGAGCCCCGGGTCCGTCACAGCCCCAGGTCTTTGATGATCTTGGCGACGTGGCCGGTGGCCTTCACGTTGTACAGGGCGCGCTCGACCTTGCCCTGCTCGTCCACGATGACGGTGGAGCGGATCACGCCCGTCACCGTCTTGCCGTAGAGCTTCTTCTCGCCGAAGGCGCCGTACGCCTCCAGGGTCTCCTTGGCGGGGTCGGCGAGCAGGGTGACCTTCAGGTCCTCCTGGTCGCGGAACTTGGCCAGCTTCTCCGGCTTGTCGGGAGAGATGCCGATGACGTCGTAGCCGTGGCCGGAGAGGTACTCGAGGTTGTCGGTGAAGTCGCACGCCTGCTTGGTGCAGCCGGGGGTGAGGGCCGCGGGGTAGAAGTAGACGATCACCTTGCGGCCCGCGTGGTCGGCGAGCGAGACCTGCTTGCCGTCCGCGTCGGGGAGGGTGAAGGCGGGGGCGGTGTCGCCGGGCTGGAGTCGCTCGCTCATGGTCTGGTGCTCCTCGTGGCATCGGGGGTACACACCCGACATTAGCCAGCTTCTCGTCCGGGGGTGCCGTGGGGCGGTGCGGAGGGCGAGCTGACAGACTGTCCACCACGAATCATCGAGACTGACGGAGGCAGCGCGGTGTCGGATGCCAGGACCCCTGCGCAGATCGAGGCGGACATCGCCCGCAGGCGGCAGGAGCTCGCCGTGACGCTCGACGAGATCGGGGTGCGGGTGCACCCGAAGACGATCATCGGGGACGCGAAGGCGAAGGCGGCGTCGGCCGTGGACCGGACCGCCGGGCGGGCCTATGTGTCCGTCAACCGGATGGTGACGGGCGTGCGCGGCCAGCTGGTGTCGGAGGAGGGCGGGCCCCGCATGGAGCGGATCGTGCCGGCCGCGCTCCTCGTGGCCGGGCTGGTTGGTGTGCTCGCGCTGTCGGCCAGGTCGTCCCGGTCCGCCAAGGCGTCCCGCTCCTCGCGGTGCGGCAAGCGGCGGCGGTGAGGGGGTAGGGCGTCGGTCTTGGCGGCGAGGTCCGCGGCGGGCTCCGGCCCTGAGGCGTGGCCCTGAGGCGTCATTCGGCTCTTCGGCCAGGTACGGTCATGGCGTGAGTGCGAACACGACCCATGACAAGCTGCCCATCCGGATGCTGCACGACCGCGTGCTGGTCCGTACCGACATTCCGGAGGGCGAGCGCCGGTCGTCCGGCGGAATCGTCATCCCCGCCACCGCGGCGGTCGGCCGGCGGCTGGCCTGGGCCGAGGTGGTCGCGGTCGGGCAGAACGTACGGACCGTGGAGCCCGGTGACCGGGTGCTCTACGACCCGGAGGACCGGGCCGAGGTCGAGGTCCGCGGGGTCGCCTACGTACTGATGCGGGAGCGCGATCTGCACGCGGTTGCCGCGGAGCGGCTGGAGGGCGCGGACGACTCCACGGGCCTTTACCTGTAGGACGCCCGCGGGTGTGCCCCGACCTGCCGTCGATCGTCCGCGGCGCCGTCGTGGCTGGTCGCGCCCACGCGGCGGAGCCGCACATCGACACAGCCCCCGCGCCCCTTCGGGGCGCCCGCCGGGTCTTGGCGCCTTCGGCGGGTTGTTTCCCCTACCCGCCCCTTCCCGATACCAAGGGCTCCGCCCCTGGACCCCGGGGTCTGGGGCGGAGCCCCAGTTTCGGGAAGGGGCGGGTAGGGGAAAGCCTCGACCGGACACCCCGTAAGCGCTCCGCAGGATGTGCCCCGACCCGCCGTCGATCGTCTGTCGCGCCGTCGTGGCTGGTCGCGCAGTTCCCCGCGCCCCTTCGGGGCGCTCGCTGGCTGCGGGGGTCCGCCCCCAGGCCCCCGGGTCCAGAGGCGGAGCCCCGTCGCGGCGGAGCCGCACATCGACACAGCACCGCGCCCCTTCGGGGCGCTCCTCAGCCGCCCACTGGGCCTCCGGGGTCGCCGCCCGGGCCGCCGGGGCCGCCCGGGCCTGGCTCGGTCGTCGGGCCGCCGGTGGGGAAGTCCGTGGGCGGGGTGGGGATCGTCGGCTCGTCCGTCGGCAGCGTCGGCGGGGTGTACGTCGGCGCCGTCGGGACCGACGTGTCCGGCGGCGTATCGGTCGGGGGAGTGGTGACCACCGGCGGCGGGGAGTTCGGCGGCTGCTGGGTCTCGGAGCCGTCGGGGGCGTCCGCGCCGTCCTCCAGCCGCAGATCGAACTCCGCCGGTTCCTTGCCGTCCAGCGCCCCCGATGTGTACTGCGCCCAGATCTCGGCGGGGTAGCCGCCGCCGTTGATCCGCTCCAGGCCCGTCGCCCCGTACAGCGACTTCTGCACGCCGGTGTTGGAGTCCTGGCCCATCACCGCGACGACGGTCGCCAGATCCGGGGTGTAGCCCGCGAACCAGGCGGCCTTGTCCTCCTCCGCGGTGCCGGTCTTGCCCGCCGCCGGGCGCTCGGCGGCCTGGGCGGCGGTGCCGGTGCCGCCGTCGACCACGCTTTGCAGTATCGAGGTGGTGGTGTCGGCGGCGCTGCGCGGGATGGCCTGGCGGCTCTCCCGCGCCGGAAGCTTGATCCGCGCCCCGTCCTTGGTGACCTCCTCGACCAGGCTGTACCGGCCGTGCTCACCGTGGTTGGCGAGGGTCGCGTAGGCCTCGGTCATGTCCAGCACGCTCGCGGTGGCCGGGCCGAGCGCGATCGAGGGGGAGGCGTGCAGATCGGGGGTGTTCTTGGGTACGCCCAGGTCGATGGCGGTCTGCTTGACCTTGGAGGGGCCGACGTCCTCGGCCATCTGCGCGTACACCGAGTTCACCGAGTTGTCGGTGGCCGTGGTGACGTCGATGTCGCCGTAGTCCACGTCGTCCTCGTTGGCCGGGGAGTAGCCGGTGGGCCCGTCGGAGCCGATGACCTCGCGCTTGTTGTCGCCGTTGTAGAGGGTGTCCGGGGTGATCGTCTGACCGTCCTGGGTGGTGGCCCCGTAGCGCACCGCCGAGGTGAACACGAATGGCTTGAACGTGGATCCCACCTGGTAGTCACGGCGGGTCGCGTTGTTGACGAACTGCTTGGTGTAGTCGATCCCGCCGTAGAGGGCGACCACCTTCCCGGTCTTGGGATCGATCGAGGCGCCGCCCGCGCGGACGTAAGCGTCGACCTTGCGGTCCTTGCTGAGCTTGCTCATCAGCCGGTCGCGCACGGCCTCCGTGAAGGCGTCCTGCTTGTCCTTGTCGATCGTGGTGGTGATGCGGTAGCCGCCGCGCGCCAGGGTCTGCTCGTCGATGATCCCGTTGCTGGTGAGGTAGTCCTCGACGGCCTCGACGAGATAGCCGCGCTGGCCGGACATGCCGGAGGGGGCCTTGGCCTCCGAGGGCCCGGGGAAGGTCATCTTCTGCCGCTCGGCCCTGGTCAGCCAGTGCTTCTTCACCATGCCGTCCAGGACGTAGTTCCAGCGGGCGACGGCCCGGCCCTTGTTCTGCGGATGGGCGACGATGTCGTACGAGCTGGGGGCGTTCAGCAGGGTGGCGAGATACGCGCCCTGGGCGGTGTTGAGCTTGCCGATGTCCTTGCCGTAGTACGCCTGGGCGGCGGCCTGGAGGCCGTAGGCGTTGCGCCCGAAGTAGCTGGTGTTGAGGTAGCCCTCCAGGATCTTGTCCTTGCTCACCTCGCGGTCCAGCTTGATCGCGATGAAGAACTCCTTGGCCTTGCGGGAGACCGTCTGCTCCTGGTCCAGGTAGTAGTTCTTCACGTACTGCTGGGTGATGGTGGAGCCGGACTGCTTGCCCTTGCCGGTGGCGGTGTTCCAGGCGGCCCGGATCATCGCCTGGGGGTCGATGGCCGACTCCGCGTAGAAGTCCCGGTCCTCGGCCGCCAGCACCGCGTGCTGGATCCGCTTGGGCACCTGGCTCAGCTGGACGTTCTCCCGGTTGACCGTGCCCTCCCGGGCCAGCTGGGAGCCGTCGGAGTAGAGGAAGACATTGCTCTGGGCGATGGCGGCCTTGTTGGCCGGGGGGATCTCGACGAGCAGATAGCCGGTGACGAGCCCGCCCGCGATCAGCAGGACGATCAGCAGGAAGCCCCCGAGGACCATGCGCCAGGTGGGCAGCAGACGGCGCCATCCGGTGCGTTGGGGACGCCCCTTTCTGCCCTTGGCCGGTTTGCCCGCCGTCACGGTCAGGCCGTCCGCGCGGTGCGGCGTGTCGTGGTTGCCATCGTCGGTGCCGGGCCGGTCACCCGTTCCGGCCGCGCCACCATCGATCAACTGGGGCTCGTCGCTCATGTCTCCTGAGACTCCTCGGCCGCCGTCGAAGGTTGCGCGGCGGCGGGATCGTGCACGGTCGGGCGATTCGCGTCGTACGCCCGATAAAACACTGTCGCATCATCCGTTCCGGGCCGAGGACGAGGCGCGCACCTGTGACTGGTCTGTGACCGGTCGAATGGATGATTCCGCTCACACCATCCGGTGAATAATGCCTGGCCGTCTCTCCCGTCACCCCACTAGGCTCCGGATTTTGGCGCCGTTCGGGGCGGTGCGGTCGGGGAGGGAGGCAGGGGCGGATGCGGCTGTACGCGGCCGTCGCGGTCAGCGGCTTCAAACGCTACGCGACGTATCGGGTCGCCACGGTGGCCGGGGTCTTCACCAACACGGTTTTCGGCTTCATCCTCGCCTACACCTACACCGCGCTGTGGGACGAGCGGCCGCACCTCGGCGGCTACGACCTCGCCCAGGCGCTGACCTTCGTCTGGCTCGGCCAGGCGCTGCTGGCGGCCGTGGCGCTGATGGGCGGCGGCTTCCAGGAGGAGCTCCAGGAGCGCATCCGCTCCGGGGACATCGCCGTGGACCTCTACCGCCCGGTCGACCTCCAGCTGTGGTGGCTGGCCACCGAGCTCGGCCGGGCGCTGTTCCAGCTGCTGGGGCGCGGTGTGGTGCCGATGGCCGTAGGGGCGCTGGTGTTCGAACTCCGGCTGCCCGCCTCGCCCTTGACCTGGCTGTGGTTCCTGCTCGCCGTGGCGCTCGCGGTGTGCGTCGGCTTCGCGGTGCGCTATCTGGTGTCGCTCGCCTCCTTCTGGCTGCTCGACGGGACGGGGCTGTCCCTGCTGAGCGGGCTGCTGTGCCTGTTCTTCTCCGGGATGATCCTGCCGCTCAACGTCTTCCCCGGGCAGCTGGGCGAGATCGCCCGCGCGCTGCCCTGGGCGGCGATGCTCCAGGTGCCCGCGGACGTCTTCCTGGAGGAGCGCCGGGGCTCGGGGCTGCTGGCGGCGTTCGCCTTCCAGGCGGGGTGGGCGGTGGCGCTGCTGGCGGCCGGGCGGGCGGTTCAATCGGCGGCGACCCGGAAGGTGGTGGTCCAGGGTGGCTGAGTCCGCCGTGTCCAGCGGGCTGCGGGCGTACGGCCTGATCGTCGGGATGTGGGTGCGCTCCACGATGGCGTACCGCACCTCGTTCCTGATCATGACGCTGGGGAACTTCCTCGCGACCGGGCTCGACTTCGTCGCGATCGCGCTGATGTTCACCCACATTGGGGAACTGGGTGGCTTCACCCTGGACGAGGTCGCCTTCCTCTACGGCACCACCAGCGTCGCCTTCGGCCTCGCCGACCTGGCGCTGGGCACCATGGGCCGGCTGGGCCAGCGGGTGCGCGACGGCACGATGGACACCCTGCTGGTGCGGCCGGTGCCGATACTCGCCCAGGTGGCCGCCGACCGCTTCGCGCTGCGCCGGCTGGGCCGGATCACCCAGGGGGCGGTGCTGCTCGGCTGGTCGCTGGCCCGGCTGGACATCGACTGGACGCTGGACCGGGCGCTGCTGATGCCGGTGATGCTGCTGAGCGGGGGCGTCATCTTCGGGGCGCTGTTCGTGCTCGGCGGCGCCTTCCAGTTCTGGGCCAAGGACGCCTCCGAGGTGCAGAACGCCTTCACCTTCGGGGGGACCACACTGCTGGAGTACCCGCCGACCGTCTTCGGCAAGGAGCTGCTGCGGGGCGTCACCTTCGTCATCCCGCTGGCCTTCGTCAACTGGCTCCCGGCGCTGCACATCCTGGGCCGCCCCGATCCGCTGGGGCTCCCGGCCTGGATCGGCTTCGCGGCGCCGCTGGTCGCGGGCGGCTGCTGTGCGGTGGCGGGGCTGGCCTGGCGGGCGGGGCTGCGGGCGTATCAGAGCACGGGGAGCTGAGGGGATGGCCGTGGGGAATGGTGTCGGGGATGCCGAGGGGAACGGCATGGGGAATGCCGAGGGGAACGGCATGGGGAACGGCATGGGGAACGGCATGGGGAACGGCATGGGGAACGGCATGGGGAACGGCATGGGGAACGGCATGGGGAACGGCATGGGGAGTGCCGTGGACGTTCTGATCGAGCTCGACGGCGTCGAGAAGGTCTTCCAGGTGCGGCGCAAGGCCGGGCTGATGCGCCGTGAGCGCCGCGAGGTGCGCGCCGTGGACGGCATCAGCTTCCGGGTGCCGCGCGGCGAGATGGTGGGCTACATCGGCCCGAACGGCGCCGGGAAGTCCACCACCATCAAGATGCTGACCGGGATCCTGGTGCCCAGCGGCGGACGGCTCAGGGTCGCCGGAATCGACCCCTCCAGGGAGCGGACGAGACTCGCGCGCCGGATCGGGGTGGTCTTCGGGCAGCGCACCACCCTGTGGTGGGACCTGCCGCTGCGCGATTCGTACGCGCTGGTGCGGCGGATGTACCGGATCCCCGACGACCGCTACCGGCACAACCTGGACCGCTGTGTGGAACTGCTCAACCTCGGCGCGCTCTTGGACGTGCCGGTGCGTCAGCTCTCGCTCGGCCAGCGGATGCGCGGCGATATCGCGGCCGCCCTGCTGCACGACCCCGAGGTGCTCTATCTCGACGAGCCGACCATCGGGCTCGATGTGGTCAGCAAGGCGAAGGTGCGGGAGTTCCTGCGCGATGTGAACGCGGAGCAGGGCACGACGGTGCTGCTCACCACCCACGATCTGACCGATATCGAGCTGCTGTGCAAGCGGGTGATGGTCATCGACCACGGGCGGCTGGTCTACGACGGCGGGCTGGACGGGCTGCACGCGGTGGGCGAGAGCGAGCGCACCCTCGTGGTCGACCTGGAGCGGGAACTGCCGCCCATCGACGTCCCCGGCGCCCGGACGGTGCGGGTCGAGGGCCCCCGGCAGTGGCTGGCCTTCCCGGCGACCAGCAGCGCGGCGCCGATCGTCGCGGCCGTGGCCGACGGCTATCCGCTGGTGGACCTCTCGGTGCGCGAGCCGGAGATCGAGGACGTCATCGCGAGGATGCTGCACGGGGCGGAGGACTGGGCGGGGCGGGGAGCGTAGCCGGGGGCGGGCCGGGTGAGAGGAGGCAAGGCCCCGGTGTGTGGGAGGGGTCAGGGCCGGTGCCCGCCATTAGTCTGTCCGTATGACGAGCGCTGGTTCTTCCCAGGGGGCGAGCCCCGACCTCCCGGACCCGGCCGGGATGCGGGCATCGGACGCCGAGCGTGAGCGGATCGCCGAGGTCCTCCGCGAGGCGGTCGCCGAAGGCCGCCTGGACATGGAGGAGTTCGAGGAGCGGCTGGGCGCGGCCTACGCGGCGCGCACCCATGGTGAGCTGGAGCCGCTGGTACGGGACCTCCCGGTGCCCGGCAGCGCCGCTCCGGCCCCGTCGGCGTCGCCGGCCCCCGCCGACCGCATCGGCTGGGCCGAGCGGATCGGCGGCACCCCGACCTCGAAGTGGGCCGTGGCGATCATGGGCGGCTTCCAGCGCAAGGGGACCTGGACCGTCCCGCGTGCCTTCACCGCCTTCGCCGTCATGGGCGGCGGTGAGATCGATCTGCGGGAGGCCCGGTTCGAGGGCCGCGATGTGGTGATCCGCTGCTTCGCGCTCATGGGCGGGGTGCAGATCACCGTCCCGCCGGACCTGGAGACGCATGTCAGCGGCATCGGGCTCATGGGTGGTTTCGACCACACCGGGTCCGCCGACGGGGACCCCACCGGTCCTCGGGTGACCGTCACCGGCCTCGCGCTCTTCGGCGGGGTCAGCGTCGAGCGCAAGCTCCGCAAGGAGGAGCACAAGCGCATGAAGGAGGAACGCCGCCGGCTGAAGGCCGAGCGCCGGGAGGAGCTGCGCGCCGAGCGGCGGGAGTTGCGGGGTGCGCGGCGTGATGAGCGGCGCGATGAGCGTGCGGAGCGGCGGCTGTCCCTGGAGAAGGAACGCCGCGAGGACTAGCCGACGACGGAGCTTGGCGCCTGCGGCGGGCTGTTCCCCGCCCCGCCCCTTCCCGAAACCGGGGCTCCGCCCCAGGCCCCGGGCCCGGGGCGGGCCCTGAGGACGACGGGCTGAGCGTCGATACGCGGCTCCGCCGCGTAGTGGAGGGGTCCGGGGGCGGGCCCTGGGGGCGGGCTGGGCATCGGTATGCGGCTCTGCCCAGTGGTGTGGGGGTTCCGCCTCAGCCCCCGGGGTCTGGGGGCGGGCCCCCGGGTCTGGGGCGGGCCCCGGGGAGGGCGGGCTGGGCATCGATACGGGGCTCCGCACCAGGCGCCGGGCCCCCGGGGGCGGGCCCCTCGATACGGGGCTCCGCGCCAGGCGCCGGGCCCCCGGGGGCGGGCCCGGGGACGGCGGGCTGGGCATCGGTATGCGGCTCCGCCGCGTGGTGGGGCTCCGCCCCAGGCCCCGGGGTCCAGGGGGAGCCCTTGGTAACGCGAAGGGGCGGGGTGGGGGAAGTATCGGTATGCGGCTCCGCCCAGCCCCCAGCCCCCAGCCCCCGGGATCCGGGAGCGGGGACGGCGGGCTGGGCATCGATGCGCGGCACCGGCCCCAGGCGGCGGGGTCCTGGGGCGTAAGCCCCGGTTCTGGGAAGGGGCGGGGTGGGGAACGACCCGGGCCGCGGCCCTCTAGAGTTCGGCCGCCGTGCGGCCTCGCAGGTGGTCCAGGTTCAGCGCCCGCGCCATCGCGCGGTAGCCGTCGTCGCTCGGGTGCAGATGGTCGCCCGAGTCGAACATCGGGCGCAGCCGCAGCGGGCTGATCGGGTCGCGCAGCGCCTTGTCGAAGTCCACGACCTCGTCGAAGACCCGCCCGGCGCGGATCTGCGCGTTGATCTGCTCCCGCACGGCGTCCAGCCGTGGGGTGTAGCCGCGGTGCCCGTAGAAGGGCGTCAGGGTGGCTCCGATGACCCGCAGGCCCCGGGCGTGGGCCTGCTCGGTCAGCCGCTTCAGGCCCCACACGATCCGGTTGGGGTCGGTCTGGTGGGGGATGCGGAGTATGTCGTTGACGCCCAGCTCGATGATCACGGCCTTGACGCCCGTACGGGACAGCACGTCGCGGTCGAAGCGGGACAGCCCGCTGGGGTTGTTGGGCGGGAACTGCGTGCCGTCGCTCAGCACGCGGTTCCCGCTGATGCCCTGGTTGAGTACGCCGAAGCGGGGCGCCCCGGGCTCGCTGCGCAGCCGCTCGGAGAGGAAGTCGGTCCACCGGTGGTTGGCCCCGGCGGTGGAGGTGATGCCGTCGGTGATCGAGTCGCCCAGCACCGCGACCGCGCCCTCGGCCTGCTTGGACCACACGTCCACGCCGGTCAGATAGCGCCAGTACGGGCTCTGCTGGGTGTAGGCGGCGCCGGCCGTGTCCTCCGTACGGTCGCCACGCGCCATGTACGACGTCTGGCGGGCGTGCGGGTGGTAGGTCACGGAGCCGGACGCCTGCGGGGTGTAGGTGGTGACCAGCAGATCGGCCGCGTCCGGGACGGCGAGCCGCACCGGGTCGCTGGTGACGGCCTTGCCGGGCGGGATCGTCACCCAGGTGCGGTTGTTGAAGCCGAGGCGGCGCATGGTGCCGGCGGCCGCGGTGGGGTTGCTGGGCGCGGCGGCGAGCGCCACCGAGGCATGCGTGATCGTCAGCGGACGGTTGCTGTAGAAGTTCGAGAGCTGGATCCGGGCGCTGGTGCCGCCGATGCTGGTGTGCACCACGTTCCGTATCGACATGCCCGAGAGGCCGCCGCGCAGCGTCCTGGGCTCGGCGGCCGCGGCCGAGGTGGACCAGGTGCCCACCCAGGCACCTGCCGAGGCCGGGGCGGCCGAGCCGCGGGCTCCCTGCGCACGGGGGTCCGAACCGCCCTTGTCACCACCGAGCCCGATGAATATCGCGGTGGAGACGAGGATCACCACAGCCGCCAGCGCAGCGAGCACGGCATACCCCGTGCGTCTGGGCATTGGGGGCACGCTCATGGGCGGGTTGTCTCCTCGGGCAGACGGAGCCCGAGGCTCCGGAAGTGGACGGGAACGGCGGGTGGTATCCGGCAATGCCGATGCGGTCCGGTCGGTCTCCCATGATCCCATGGTGGGACCCGGCTCCGCCCGTCGGCCTGCCCCCAATGTGCTGGGTCGCTCCCCCAGACAGACGACGGGAACTCACCGTTCGTTCCACACAGGGGCGACTGAGACCGGAAAGAGACAATGCACGGGGAGACGGGCCGACCAGGTGGAGCGTATGGAGCGAAGAACGACTGGTGAGACGGCGGCGCCGCCGTCGCGGGGCGCGGCTGTGCCCTTCGTCGCGGACAGCCCCCTCGACGTGGAGCGGCGGCGCGGGGTGCGCCGGATGAAGGCGTTCGCCACCGGGCTGCTGCTCGGCGTCGCACTGGTGTACGTGCTCGCCACCTGGGCGCGGTCCTCCGGTATCGGCGGCTGGCCCGGCTACGTGGCCGCGGCCGCGGAGGCGGGCATGGTGGGTGCCCTGGCCGACTGGTTCGCGGTCACCGCGCTCTTCCGGCGGCCCATGGGGCTGCCCATCCCCCATACGGCGATCATCCCCACCAAGAAGGACCAGCTCGGGGCCAGCCTCGGGGAGTTCGTCGGGGAGAACTTCCTCTCCGGCGGCGTCGTACGGATGCGGCTGCGCGCGGTCGACATCGGCAGTCGGCTCGGCACCTGGCTCGCCGAGCCCGAGCACGCGGACCGGGTGACCGCCGAACTGGCCACCGCGCTGCGCGGCGCGCTCACGGTGCTGCGCGACTCCGATGTGCAGGCGGTGGTGGGCGAGGCGATCACCCGCCGGGCCGACAGCCAGGAGGTCGCGCCGGGCCTCGGCAAGCTGCTGGAGCGGGTGGTCGCGGACGGTGGCCACCGCCGCGCCGTGGACCTGGTGTGTCTGCGCGCCCACGACTGGCTGGTGGAGCACAACGACTCGGTGATGCACGCGGTGACCGGCGGCGCCCCCGGCTGGACGCCGCGGTTCGTGGACCGCAAGGTCGGCGAGCGCGTCTACAAGGAACTGCTGCGCTTCGTGACCGAGATGCGGGACATGCCCGGCCATCCGGCGCGCGGCGCTCTGGACCGCTTCCTCACCGACTTCGCCGGGGACCTCCAGTCCGACACCGACACCCGGCTGCGGGTGGAGCGGGTGAAGAGCGAGGTGCTGGGGCGCGGCGACGTCCAGGACCTCATCGCCTCGGCCTGGGCCTCAGTGCGGGCGATGATCGTCGCGGCGGCGGAGGACGAGCGCAGCCAGCTGCGGCAGCGGGCGCGGGCGGCGATTCTCTCGCTGGGCCGACGGATGATGACGGACCGACGGCTGCGGGACAAGATCGACGGCTGGCTGGAGGACGCCGCCGTCTATGTGGTGACGACGTATCGGGACGAGATCACCTCGCTGATCACCGAGACGGTCGCGAGCTGGGACGCGGACCACACCTCGCGGAAGATCGAGGCGCACATCGGCCGGGATCTACAGTTCATCCGGATCAACGGCACGGTGGTGGGTGCCCTGGCCGGGCTGGTGATCTACACGGTCTCGCGGGCGCTGGGCGGATAGTTCGCGGGTGACGGGCAGTTGGCCCGTGGCGCCGGGCGGATTGCCGCGCCGCGGCTCTGGAAGGTGTACGCGGCCTGGCCTATGGTGCGCGCGTGCGACGTCGTGGAGGGCGTGCCGTGTTCGCCCGGGGGCTGTGGACGGCCGGTGAGCTCGCCGTCACCCTCGGGGTCGTGGTGCTGCTGTTCGTCGTCCACCAGCTGTGGTGGACCAACCGGCAGGCGAGAGCGGACGCACGGCACGAGGTGTCGGTGTTGGAGCGGCGGTGGCAGGACGGGGCCGAGGAGTCCGCGCCGCCGACGCCGGGGGCGACGCGGGCCTCCGATCCCGCTCAGGGCGACGGCCGTGACCGTGGCGGTGACCGGTCGACCGGGGGCGGCGCCGGGGGCCAACGGCCGCGCCGGGACCAGGCGTACGCGGTGCTCCGGATCCCGCGTATCGGCCTTACGGTGCCCATCGCCGAGGGCGTCAGCCGCGCCGCGGTGCTCAACAAGGGCTATGTGGGCCACTATCCGCACACCGCCCAGCCGGGCCAGGCGGGCAACGTCGCCCTCGCGGGCCACCGCAACACCCACGGCGAGCCCTTCCGGCAGCTGGACGAGGTGCGCCCGGGCGACACGGTGCGCATCGACACCGCCGACGCCCGCTATACGTACGTGATCGAGCGCACCCTGCCGCGTACCTCACCCGCCGACGGCACGGTGATCGCGCGGGTGCCGTACAGCTCCGCCCACCCCCGCTACCGCTATACCGAGCCGGGCTACTACCTCACGCTGACGACCTGCACCCCCGAATTCACGTCCCGCTACCGCTTGGTGGTTTGGGCCCGCCTGAGGGTCGCCGTCCCCCGGGATGTCGGTGGGGGCCATTAGACTGGCGGAGCCAGGAGGGGATACCGGTCGGGAGAGGGGGGACGTGACGGTGTCGCGACGGCTTGAAGCGCTGCGGACGCATCTGGGCGTCTGCCTGTTCCTGCTGACCGGGGTTCTGCTGGCGCAGAGCGGAGTGGTCAGCGCCGTCGCCCTCGCCGCCACCGTCGCGGCCACGACCGCCGTCGCCGCCGCGCTGACCCTGTGCGCGGTCCTCGCCTCCCGCGGCCGAATACCCGTGCCCGCCGGGCGGATCCGCACCGCGATACGGGACCGGGAGCGCCGTACGGCGTTCCTGCCGCAGCGGGATCCCGATGCCGCCGGGCGCCCGAGGCCCCGAGCGCCGGGCCGTCGCCTGCCGACGGCCGCGTAGGCGCACCCCTGTCGCTGTACGGCGCACCTCCAGCCGCTCCGGCGATTGAGGAGCGGGGTAGCGGGTCCGGGGTGGAACCCCGGAAGCTCCAGGATCCGTACCGCCGCGCCACGCGGCTCGTCACGCCGATGTCTTCCACACTCCGGCACGACGAGACCCGCGGAGGGCTCCCATGTCCCTTTTCTCTTCCTTCGGCTCCCTGTTGACCACCATGGCGGACGGCCTCGATCCGCTCTTCGGCGCGTCCGCGGCGGCGGCCGCCATCGTTCTGTTCACGCTGTGCGTCCGCGCCGTGCTGCACCCCCTCGCCCGGGCCGCGGTGCGCGGCGAGAAGGCACGGGCCGCGCTCGCACCGAAGATCGCCGAGCTGGGCCGCACCCACCGGGACGACCCGGAGCGGATGCGGCGCGCCATGGCGGAGCTCCGGACCAGGGAGGGCGCGTCACCGCTGGCGGGGTGTCTGCCGACGCTCGCCCAGCTTCCGGTCTTCTTCGTCATGTACCACGTGTTCGTCACCGGCAGCGGCGCCGGAGACCTGCTCGACCACACGCTCGCCGGGGTCCCGCTCGGCGCCCACTGGGGCGGGGCGCTCAGCGGTGGGCCGGGGCTGGTCTACCTCGGGCTCTTCGCGCTGATCGCGGCCGTGGCCACCTGGACGTATCTCCGCGCCCGTAAGGTGACCGTCCCCGGGGCGCCCGGAGTGGCCCGGGCGCTGCCGCTGCTGTCGTTCGGCACCCTCGTCACCGCCGCCGTGGTCCCGCTGGCGGCGGCGCTCTACCTGGCGACCAGTACGACCTGGACGGCGGTGGAGCGGGCCCTGCTGCACCGCTGACGGCGGCACCCGCGGCGGTCACCCTTGAGACCGATGTCCCAGTCCGTGAACGAGGTCTTGCGGGCTGGACGCCCCTGAAGGGAGGATCAATCGGCCGGTAGGCGCCTCGCACCGGCCTGTGACCTCGGGAGTCTTGGGATGAAACTGCTGCGAGTCGGACCGGCGGGCGCGGAACGCCCCGCGCTGCTCGATGAGAACGGCACCCTGCGCGATCTGTCCGCCCTGGTCCCGGACATCGACGGCGCCCTCCTCGCCGATGAGGCCGCCCTCGCGCGGGTGCGCGCGGCGGCGGCCGCCGAGGGGGACGACGCGCTGCCCGCGATCGAGGACGGCGGGGTGCGGATCGGCCCGCCGCTCGGCCGTATCGGCAAGATCGTGTGCATCGGGCTGAACTACCACGACCACGCCACCGAGACCGGCGCGAGCATCCCCGAAGAGCCCATCCTCTTCATGAAGGCCCCGGACACGGTCGTCGGCCCCGAGGACACCGTCCTCGTCCCGCGCGGCAGCGTGAAGACCGACTGGGAGGTGGAGCTCGCCATCGTCATCGGCCGCACCGCCCGCTACCTGGACTCCGACGAGGCCGCCCTCGCCGCGGTCGCGGGCTATGCGGTGGCCCATGACGTCTCCGAGCGCGCCTTCCAGATCGAGCGCGGCGGCCAGTGGGACAAGGGCAAGAACTGCGAGACGTTCAACCCCCTGGGCCCCTGGCTGGTCACCGCCGACGAGGTCCCCGACCCGCAGGCCCTGGGCCTGCGCCTGTGGGTCAACGGCGAGCTCCAGCAGAACGGCAGCACGGCGGACCAGATCTTCGGCGTGGCCGAGGTGGTCCGCTACCTCAGCCAGTTCATGACCCTCTACCCCGGAGACGTCATCAACACCGGCACCCCGGCGGGCGTGGCCATGGGCCGCCCCGAGCCCAAGCCGTATCTGCGCGCCGGCGATGTCGTCGAGCTCGAGATCGACGGCCTGGGCCGCCAGCGCCAGGAGTTCAAGGACGCCTGACGCGGGACCGGAGGACACCAGTTGGCTGGGGGTGGGGGCGGCCCCGGTGGGGGCCGCCCCCACCCCCAACTCAGCCCTGGGCCGTCGACAGATACCGCTCCAGCGCCTCCACCACCAGCGCGTGGTCCTCGGCCTGCGGCAGCCCCGAGACCGCGACCGCGCCGATGACGCCCGTGCCCGTCACATGGATCGGGAAGGCGCCCCCGTGCGCCGCGTACCGGTCGGGATCGAGGCGCGAGGACTCCTCGAAGCTGCTGCCCTTGGCGCGGAAGCGGGTGCCCACCAGGAACGAGCTCGCCCCGTAGCGCTCCACGACCCGGCACTTGCGCTCCAGCCAGGCGTCATTGTCCGGGGAGGTGCCCGGCAGCGCGCGGTGGAAGAGGCGCTGACCGGCCCGCTGGACGCCGATCGTCACGGCGGCGCCGCGCTCCTGGGCCAGCTCGGCGATGAGGCAGCCAAGACGCCAGGCGTCGTCGTTGTCGAAGCGGGGCAGCCGCAGCCTGCGCTCCTGCTCCTCCAACTCCGCCACCCGGGCTGTCGCGTCGGTGTGCTCGCTCATGCGGGGACCTCGATCCGGACGGTACGGCGCTCCGCGGCCGCCACCCGGGCCGCCTCCAGCACATGCAGGGTGGCCGCGGCCTCGGCGGCGGTGACCGGCGGTGGGGTGCCGTCGCGGAGGGCGGCGGCTACGGCGGCGTAGTACGCGGGGTAGTCGCCCCGGAGGGTCTCCACCGGAACGCCGCCGCCGGTCGTCGGGGACTCTCCGGCGCCCAGTCGGCCCCAGTCACCCTCCGGCTCGGCGCCCCATTCGACGGAGGGGTCGCCGGGGCGCAGCCCCTCGCGCAGGGCGGCCTCCTGCGGGTCGAGGCCGTACTTCACATAGCCCGCCTCGCTGCCCAGCACCCGGAAGCGCGGGCCGAGCTGGGCCGTGGTCGCGCTCATCCACAGATGGGAGCGGACCCCGCCGGTGTGGGTGAGGGCGATGAAGGTGTCGTCGTCGGTCCGCGCCCCGGGGCGGCGCACATCGACCTCGGCGTAGACGGACTCCACCGGGCCGAAGAGGGTGAGCGCCTGGTCGACCAGATGGCTGCCCAGGTCGTACAGCAGCCCGCCGACCTCGGCCGGGTCGCCGGACTCCCGCCAGCCGCCCTTGAGCTGCGGCCGCCACCGCTCGAAGCGGGACTCGAAGCGCTGCACCTCGCCCAGCGCGCCCTCGGCGAGCAGCTTGCGGAGGGTGCGGAAGTCGTTGTCCCAGCGGCGGTTCTGGAAGACGGTCAGCAGCAGCCCGCGGCCCTCGGCGAGCGCGGCCAGCTCCTCGGCCTCGGCGGCGGTCGCGGCCAGCGGCTTGTCCACGACGGTCGGCAGCCCGGCCTCGAGGGCGGCGCGGGCGAGCGGTACATGGGTGCGGTTCGGGGAGGCGATGACGATCAGGTCCAGCTCATCCGCCCGGGCCCACAGCTCATCGGCGGAGTCCACGAGACGGACGTCGGGGAACTCGGCGCGCGCCTGCCGCTGCCGCTCCGGGCTGGAGGTGACGATGGTGTCGAGGACCAGTCCCTCGGTGGCCGCGATCAAGGGGGCGTGGAAGACGGATCCGGCCAGGCCGTAGCCGATCAGTCCCACTCGGGTGGTGCTGCTGTCATCGGTGGCATCCATGAAGCCCACTTTGGCAACAGTGTTGCCAAAGTGCAAGCGGTGGCCACAATGGAGGAGTGAACAGCACGATGTCCGGAGCGGCCGGGCCCGGAGCCAATCTGACCGCCCTGCGCAGCCATAACGCCGCACTCGTCCTGCGACTGCTGCGGGACGCGGGCGAGGACGGCGTCAGCCGTCCGGAGCTGGCCGGGCGCACCGGCCTCACCCCCCAGGCCGTCAGCAAGATCACGGCCCGGCTGAGGGCGGAGGGGCTGCTGGCGGAGGCCGGTCAGCGCGCCTCGACCGGCGGCAAACCGCCCACCGCGCTCCGGCTGGTCCCGGACGCCCGCCATGCGATCGGGCTCCAGCTCGACCGCGACGAGGTGACGGCGGTCCTGGTCGACCTCGCGGGCACCTCGGTCGCGGCCCGCTCGGCCCCCTTCGACTTCGGTGCGCCCGCCGAGGAGGCGATCGCGGCGGCCACGGCCGAGGTCAGGGCGCTGCTGGCGGACGCGGCGGCCAGGGGTGTGGTGAGCGGAACGGCGGGCGGTGGTGTCGAGGCGGGCGCCGGTGCCGGTGTCGAGGCGGGCGCCGGTGTCGGTATCGCGGTGGGCGGCGGTGTCGGTATCGCGGTGGGCGGCGGGCTGCTCGGCGTGGGCGTCGCCGCGCCCGGACCGCTCGACCACGGCTCGGGCGTGCTGCACCGCGTCACCGGCTTCCCCCAGTGGGACGGCTTCCCGCTGCGCGACGCGCTCGCCGAGCGGCTCGCCCTCCCCGTCGTCCTCGACAAGGACACCAACGCCGCGGCGCTCGGGCTGGTGACCGCCGGGACCGCCGAGTCGGCCGCGTATCTCCACCTGGGCACCGGTCTGGGCGCCGGTCTGGTGCTCGGCGGGGATGTGTACCGGGGGGCGCGGACCGACGCGGGGGAGTTCGGGCACCAGGTGATACAGCTCGACGGCCCGCCCTGCGACTGCGGCAACAACGGCTGTCTGGAGGCGCTGTGCCTCGCCGCCGTCGCGCGTGGCGACCGTACGGACGCCGCGCGGCTGCTCGGCATCGGCGCGACCAATCTCGTACGGCTCCTCGACATCGACCGGGTGCTCCTGGGCGGCCGGATGGTGCTGGCCGACCCCGAGCCGTACGTTCGCGGTGTGGCCACGATGATCGCCGAGGACTCCGCCCGTGCCAGCCGCCCCCCGGTCTCCGTGGACGTCGTGGAGCGGGGCGAGCGCGCCGTCGTCGAGGGCGCCGCCCGGCTGGTGCTCGCACCGCTGTTCGCACTGGGCTGATCGAGGGGGATCCTGACCGCCAGTCGGGGGCAATCCGGGCCCGGTGCGGTGTGTCGGCGTGCGGACGCGGAATGTAGCGGAGTGCTCGGGGAAAACCGCAGCACAGCAGAGGTCACTCATGCGCTTGCCCACCGCACTGTCCCTACGAGCTGTCCTTCCGGCGGCCGCGCTCGCGTTCGCCCCGGCCCTCTACGGGGTCCCGGCGTACGCCGCCGAGGCCGAGCCCGCCGCCTGCGGGGACCGGAACGCCTCCGACTTTCCGATCGAAGCCCATCTGCGCGGCGGGCCGGACCAGTACGCCCTGGGCGGCGGCTGGCGCGGCTGGCACCTCGAACTGCGCAACGCCACGGACACCGGCTGCCGCGCCGTCCACCCCATCGCCGTCCTGGTCGACCAGGCCCGTCAACTGCGGCCCCGCCATATCGGCTTCGAGTTCCTCGACTCCTCCGCGGACGGCGGCGCCATCTGGCGGACCGTCTCCTTCCAGACCACGGACGAGGACGAGAACATCGGGGTCTTCGAAGACCACTTCAAGGGCTTCACCGTGCCCGCGCACAAGACCGTCGACGTCCAGGTGCGCACGCGCTTCACCGCGGACGCGCCCGAGGGGCCGGTGACGGCCAACGCGATCGCCGTACAGCGGCGCGCGGACGACGGCGACTGGGTGGGGCAGTCGAACGACTACGTCTTCCGCATCGGCGGGGCGGCGACGGCCACCGGTTCGGATACGGCCACCGGTTCGGATACGGCTACGGGTTCGGACACGACTTCCGGTTCTGGTACGAGTACGGGCTCGGGTTCGGATGCCGGTACTCCAGGTATCGGCACCGGTACCGGAACCAAGGGCCCGGATGCCGGAACGCGTACGAGGGCTGCCACGCGCTCCGGCGGGCTCACGGAGACCGAGCCGGAGCCGACCACCCGCGCCAAGCGCCCCACGGCCACGTCGAGCCGGACGTCCGAGGAGACGGAGACCTCCTCGGCCGCGCCGAGCCGGAAGCCGGGCGCCACCAGAAGCCCCGGCGCGGCCCATAAGGAGAGCAGCCCGGCCGCGGTGCCGCCCCGCGCCGACAGCGACGTTGATGCCGACACGGAGGCGGACGCCGACGTCGGCGGGGACACCGACGTCGACACCGATCCCAGCGCCGGAGAGGACACGGGGACCGGAGCGGATACCGACAGCGATACCGATACGGATACCGAGTTGGGCGCGGATGTCGACACGGACATGGACGCCGACCCCGGGGCGGACACGGACCCCGGCACGGACCCGGGCTCGGATTCAGGCACGGACACCGAGGCGGGTACCGACACCGAGGCGGGTACCGACACCGGTACCGGTACCGACCTCGACGAGGGCCTGGACACCGACACCGACCTCGGTACGGAGACCGCCCCCGGCACCGACGCGGGGACCGACCTCGGCACCGATACCGGGCTGGGCACGGAGACCGAGGACCCCGGCGCCGAATCCGACCTGGGGACCGGGACCGACCCCGGGACCGACCCCGGCACCGACACCGGACGCGAGCCCCAGGCCGAGCCCAGCACCGGTACCGGCGGTGACGGCCGTGACGAGGAGGACGGCGGCCACGAGCGCGAGCACGAGCGGATTCCCGAACTCGCCGCGACGGGTCGTCACACCGCCCTGCTCGCGGGGCTCGGCGTCATCAGCGCCGCGCTCGTGACCTGCGGAACCGTCCTCGTGGTGAAGTCCAG
Organism: Streptomyces javensis; assembly: GCF_039525925.1. Taxonomy (NCBI): domain Bacteria; kingdom Bacillati; phylum Actinomycetota; class Actinomycetes; order Kitasatosporales; family Streptomycetaceae; genus Streptomyces; species Streptomyces javensis. The sequence goes on from NZ_BAAAIF010000015.1 coordinate 120,227, forward strand.
GCGCTCGGGGGTCTGAAGCCCCGGCGCCCCGATGCCCTCACATCCGGCGCGGGTACGAACTACTGGCCCCGGGGCCCCTCGCCCCGGCGGCGCAGTTCGTCATCGACCTTGTCCGAGCCGGACTGGATCTGCTCCGAGTACTTGCCGCCGGTCTTCTTGTCCGCGGTCTCGGCCCCCTTACGAGCGCCCTTCCGGGTCTTGTCGGGGTTCTTGCTGATCGCGCCCTTGAGCTTGTCCATCATGCCCATCGTGGCCTCCTTACGGTCCGGCCTCACGGTCCGGCTCGTTCCACGGAGGGGCGGATTCCGCCCCTTCCCCAGGATCAGACACCTGTGCGGATCTGTCGCGCTGGGACGGAGCGCGAACGGACGGCGGAACGGACGGCGAACGGATCGTGCTCCGTAACACAGGGCGGTCTCCCCAGCGCTTTCCCCGGTTAGGCTGAGGTCGTCGCAGAGGCCGATTCCGAGCGGAGAGCAACCAGTGGCAGAGCGCAAGCCGATCGAGTCATGGCTCACCGACATGGACGGTGTGCTGATGCACGAGGGCATACCGGTGCCCGGTGCCGACGCCTTCATCAAGCGGCTGCGCGAGTCCGACACGCCCTTTCTGGTGCTCACCAACAACTCCATCTACACCCCGCGCGATCTCCATGCCCGGCTGTCCCGGATCGGGCTCGATGTGCCGGTGGCCAACATCTGGACGTCGGCGCTGGCCAGCGCCCAGTTCCTGGACGAGCAGCGCCCCGGCGGCACCGCGTATGTCATCGGCGAGGCGGGGCTGACCACCGCGCTGCACGACATCGGCTACGTCCTTACGGATGTCGAGCCGGACTATGTGGTGCTCGGCGAGACCCGTACGTACAGCTTCGAGGCGCTCACCAAGGCCATCCGGCTGATCAACGACGGTGCGCGGTTCATCGCCACCAACCCCGATGAGATCGGCCCGTCCGCGGAGGGCGCGCTGCCCGCCACCGGCTCCGTGGCCGCGCTGATCACCAAGGCCACCGGCCAGAAGCCCTACTTCGTCGGCAAGCCCAACCCGCTGATGATGCGGTCGGGGCTGAACGCGATCGGCGCCCACTCCGAGTCCAGCGCGATGATCGGTGACCGGATGGACACGGATGTGCGGGCCGGACTCGAAGCCGGTATGGAGACCTTCCTGGTGCTCACCGGGGTGACCAAGGCGGGCGAGGTGGACCGGTACCCGTACCGCCCGTCGACGGTCGTCGAGTCCATCGCGGACCTCGTGGAACGCATCGCATGACCCGCGCATGAGCCCTGGCATGACCCGCCGGTGAGCCCTGTGCCCCCGGATGGCGCAGTAGGCGCCCGCAGCGGATGCGGGGCCCTGCCGGGCGCGTGAGCCTCTTGGTATCGGGAGGTTTCACCATGCGCATTGTCGCACTCACTCTCTGTAGCGCAGCATGTGCCGCCGTCGCGGCGGCGACGGCCGCCGCTCCGGCCCTCGCCGAGCAGCGCCACTCCGCCACCACCACGATCCGGATCAGCCCGCGGGCCCTCGCCCCCGGCGCCGAGGTCGAGGTCTGGGCCTTCGGCTGTCCGGACCGGGTGGCCACCGCCTCCTCACCGGTGTTCGTGGACGACGCGGAGCTGACGCCCGAGGGGGACGCGCTCTTCAGCGAGGCGACGATCCGCTCCACGGCGGCCAGGGGGGCGCATCGCGTCACCCTCGACTGTGCGGGCGGCGGCCTCGTACGCGAGGACGGGACGGGTGCGGACGGCGTGGGCGAGGACGGAACGGGCGCGGACGGGGCGGGCGGGGACGGCGCGGGCGGGGACGGGCAGACCGGCGCGGGCGGGGTCGCCCTCGCCGTGGAGCGCCCGCCCTCGCCCGTCGCCCCCGTGCGCGCCGGCGGGGGCGGCACCGCGCCCGACGAGGCGCGGCCACGCGACGACATCGGCGCCGCGGAGGCGTACGGCCTGGTGCTCTCGGGCGGTACGGCCGTGGCCGTCGGCGGCCTCGCGGCCCACCGCCGCCGCCATCCCTCCCGTACCGCGAGCTGATCTCCACGTATCTGGATACCGAGATGGACGGACACATGGACGGCATGGACGGCATCGGGAATCGCTTCTCCGGCCTCGCGCGGCCGGCCATCGGACTCGCCTGGGCGGCACTGCTGCTGGGCCTGTGGATGTGGGGCCGCGACACCACGGAGGGGACGGGCGGTCCGGCGCCCATGACCGGGGACGTGGCCGCGGTCGGGCGGCCGTCCGCCCATCCGCTGCCCCCGGCGCACGCGCCGCTGGCCTCCGCCCGGCCCGAACGGGTCATGATCGAGGCGGCGGGGGTCCGCGCCCCGATCGTGGCCAGCGGCCTGGACCGCGACGGGGCGGTGAAGCCCCCGCCCTTCAGCCGCCCCGGCACGGTCGGCTGGTACCGCGCCGGTCCCGAGCCCGGCTCCCCGGGCGCCGCGCTGCTGGTCGGCCACCTGGACACGAAGAGCAAACCGGCCGTCTTCCACGAGCTGCGCGACCTCAAGCGGGGGGAGCGGGTGCGGGTCGCGCGGTCGGACGGGACGACGGCGGAGTTCACGGTCGAGGATGTCGAGGTGGTGCCGGAGAAGCACTTCGACGCGCGACGGGTGTACGGGTCGCGGTCCCATGACCGCGCGGAGCTGCGGCTGATCACGTGCGGGGGCAAGTACGACCGCTCGGCCCGGACGTACTCGGCGAACGTCGTCGTCTCGGCCTATCTGACCGGCACGACGCGCTCCCCCGGCAGTGTGTCGGCAGGTAGCCGCAATGTGCCGCGCTAGCCGGTGCGAGGGTGGGCGCCTGCGGCGGGCGAAGCCCCCACCCCGCCCCTCCCCGAAACCAGGGGGCTCCGCCCCCTGCACCCCCGAGGGCTCCGCCCCAGCCCCCGCCCGGGGCTGCGCCCCAAGGCTCGCCCGGGGCTGCGCCCCAAGCTCCGCCCGGGGCTGCGCCCCAAGCTCCGCCCGGGGCTGCGCCCCAAGCCCCGCCCGGGGCTGCGCCCCAAGGCTCGCCCGGGGCTGCGCCCCAAGCCCCGCCCGGGGCTGCGCCCCAAGGCTCGCCCGGGGCTGCGCCCCAAGCTCCGCCCGGGGCTGCGCCCCAAGGCTCGCCCGGGGCTGCGCCCCAGCCCGCGCCCGGGGCTGCGCCCCAAGCCGCGCCCGGGGTTGCGTCCCAACCTCCGCCTGGGGCTGCGTCCCAACCTCCGCCCGGGGCTGCGCCCCAGCCCCCGCCCGGGGCTGCGCCCCAAACAGGCACCCCCGGGGCCGCGCCCCCAACCCTCACCCGAAAAGCTGGGTGGGCTGTGGATGAGGGCACGGTGGTTCGGGGTGGTGTGTGAGCACGGTGCCCGTAGCCGCACCGGGACTCGCGGCCGTACGCGCGTGGTCTCCGTCGCCGCCTGGGCGCTTCTGTCGTGTGTCGTGGTCTCCGGGTGCTTCGGGGCCTCGGAGGGGGACAGTGACCATGCCTCGGTCGCCCGGCAGCCGAAACAGCGGCCCAAGGCCACGATCCCCTATTGGGTGAATCCGGACGGCAGCGCGGCGCGCCAGGTCGCGGCATACCGGAAGAGGGGTGAGGACGGCGAGGCCAGGCTGATGGAGAAGATCGCTGAGCAGCCCGTCGCGGAGTGGCTGGGGGTGGACGACCCGGAGGGGCGGGCGCGGGGGTTCACCGCGGCCGCGGACCAGGCGAACCGGGATGCGCTGCTGGTCTTCTACGACATCCCGCACCGCGACTGCGGGCAGTACTCCAAGGGCGGCGCGGCCAACGGTGACGCTTATCGCGGCTGGCTGGACAAGGTGGTCCGGGGGATCGGCGACCGCCGGGCGACGGTCATCCTGGAGCCCGACGCGCTGCCGCATGTGGTGGACGGCTGTACGCCCAGGAAGTTCCACGAGGAGCGGTACGACCTACTGACCGGCGCTGTGGACAAGCTCAAGGGGTTGCCGCGCACCAAGGTCTATCTGGACGCCGGAAACCCCCACTGGATCAAGGACCCGCGGCGGATGGTCGAGCCGCTGAAGCGGGCCGGTATCCGTAAGGCCGACGGCTTCGCGCTGAACACCTCCAACTACCAGACGACCGAGGAGAACCGGGCGTACGGCAAGCGGCTGTCCGCGCTGCTCGGCGGCAAGCCGTTCGTGATCGACACCAGCCGTAATGGCAATGGCCCGGCCCCCGGTAAGAACGACCCGCAGGCGTGGTGCAACCCGAAGGGCCGGGCGCTGGGCGAGCGGCCGACCGTCGACACCGGGGACAAGCGGATCGACGCCTATCTGTGGATCAAGCGTCCGGGCGAGTCGGACGGCACCTGCAAGGGCGGTCCCACCGCGGGTCGGTGGTGGCCCAGGTACGCGCTCGATCTCGCCCGTAACGCCGATCGTAAGGACGGCTAGCCGGCCGTCACTTCTTCGTGGGGACGGGCACCCGCACCCACACCGCCTTCGACGGCGTCCCCCGGTCGTCCACCGCGTTGAGCATGTACCACCCCGGCGGCACCACCGACGAGTCCTTCGGCAGGGTCACCGTCACCCCGTCCTTCGTCCGGGTGAAGTCAAGGGCGATCGACCGCTGCTCGACATTGGTCACATGGGTGAAGGAGCCGGGCCGGATCAGTCGCATCCTGGTGATCGCCGATGCGTGCGCGGTCCGGTAGGTGGTCTTCCCGCCGAGCTTGACCGTCCTGGGCGCGGTGTCGGCGAGCTTGGGACGGGAGTCGCGGAAGAGATACGGCGGGGCGTAGAGGTCGATCTGCTGCTGGAACTCGCCCGGCCTGGTGTTGGCCTTGTCGGCGAAGAGCGAGTCCGAGCCGAAGGTCATGACCCGGCCGTCCGGCAGGAGCAGCGCACCCGAGTGGTAGTTGCGGCCCACCAGCGGATCGGCCACCGCGCGCGCGGTGTTGCTCTTCGGGTCGTAGAGCTCGGCCTTCAGCACATTGGTGGCGCTACGGCCCCGGTAGTCGCCCGAGCCGTTCGTGGTCAGCACGGTGTCATCGGGCAGGATCACACTGCTCGGATAGCGCACCTTCGCATACAGATCCGGGCCGTCGCGGAACCGCGGCTTATCGGCGTGCAGATCGACGATCCGGGTCTTCGCCGTGGACTTGGGGTCCTCGCCGACCCCGCCCCCGCCCTGCACCATGTACCGCTGGTCCTGCGCGGGCGGCAGCAGCACCGACATCGACGTCTCCAGGGCGTCCGAGTCGCTGATGCCCGGGACCACGTCGAACCGGTTGGTCTTCGGATCCCAGACGCCGGGCGTGCGCCCCTTGTCGGCCGGGCCGTATCCGGCGTTCGAGCCGGTGTAGAAGATCCGGCCCTTGTCGGTCAGGAACAGCGCGGGGTAGGTCGGGAAGAAGCGCTTCTTGGGCAGGTACTTCCACTTGTTGGTCTTGGGGTCATAGATCTCGTTCTTCCCCGGCACCACCTGGCCGATCTCGTCCAGCCCGGAGACCGCGAGCACCTTGCCGTCCTGGAGGGCTGTCAGGGTCGGGTACCAGCGGGCCTCGTTCATCGGATCGACCGGGACATACCGCTCGGCCTCCGGGTCGAACTCATACGCCTGCTTGATGCCCTGGAAGTCCTTCTTGTCGAACGACAGCTTCTGCGCGATCCCGTAGAAGTTCCGCTTGTCCTTTCCCCTCAGCCCGGAGATCCGGTAATTGTCCTCGGTCCCGGTCTGATACTTCTTCCCCTTGCGCAGCGCCTCCACATAGACCCGCGCCGTGCTCGCGGTGACGATGACCTTCCCCTTGCGGTTCTTGCTCTTCTTCGCGCGCGGAACGAGAATCGGGTCCTTGGACTCGAAGGTCTTGCCGTTCTCCTTGCCCGTGAAGCGGGTCCCGGCGGGGAGGGTCTTCGGCTTGTCGGGGCTCTCGTTGTGGACGAACATCAGTCCGCCCGCCTTCTCGATATCGCCCCTGAGCTTCTCATAGCGCTGAGTGCCGCCCGCCACCAGCAGCTTTCCATCCGGGAGCTGGCTGTGCCCGGAGCAGAAGAGGTCCTTGGGGGTGGGAATGTTGGTGAAGGTGTTCTTCTCCGGGTCCCACAGCACGCTGCGGAAGGATTTGGCGGCGAAGTTCTTGGCGTTGTTCCCGGAGCCGGCCACCAGCAGCACCTTGCCAGTGTGCAGCAGCGCGGCGTGGATCGTATTGATCCGATATGCCTCGGGTACATCGACCACATCCCAGTGGCCGTTCTCCGCCTTGTACTCCGGTTGGTCGATTTTGTACGCGTGGTACTTGTCCGAGCTGAAACGGTAGAGGGCCGGGCCGTTCATCCCGGCCAGCACGAAGATGGCCGCCGCACCGATCCCGAAGCGGCGGGTGCGGCGACTCGGTCGGTACTTCACTTCTCATCGTCCCCCAGGGGCGGGCTGTGTGTTCCGTTTCTCCTGGCGGACGGTCCACCGCCAGGCGATGATCGGCGCGGCTGTGACAGCCAGGGCAAGTGATGCCAAAACAGTCATCGCTGGATGACTGTGGCCGAAGTAGAAGGAAGAGGCGAGCGACCCGCCGAAGACCACCAGGAAGAAACCCGCCGAAGACCACCAGGAAGAAAGAGGAGCTGCTGGCTTTCGGCGGCCTTGGTGACGGCCGTGTCGTACCCGCCGTACGACAGATGGCGATCGGCCTCGGCGCCGATGGATTCGGACAAAAGTTCCAGGGGTGAATGCGTGGCTCTGGTGCGGTATTCGGGCTCGGGGGCTGGCACCCTGCTTCAGATGCGATCGCCGTGTTGATCTGTGGTGGCGGGCCAAGGGGAGGGCTGCCGTGATAGCTGGGCACACCGCGGGCGATGCGTTCGCCGATCCCACTTCCGCGTTGGGACTCGCTGATGGTGACCGACCGCTCAGAGCGCCGCGTCACGTGGCGTGTGTGATGGACGGCAACGGACGGTGGGCGGCCCAGCGGTCGCTGCCGCGTACGTCAGGTCATCGGGCGGCGGAGACGACCGTGATCGACGTCATCGAGGCAGCTCGGGCCGCGGGCGTGGAGTGGCTGAGCCTGTACGCCTTCTCCACCGAGAACTGGAGCCGGCCGAGCGCCGAGGTCGACTATTTGATGCGGCTGGTGCGTGCGGTGGTGCGCAAGCACGCGCCGCTGCTGCACGCGCGGGGGATCCGCTGCCGTTTCCTCGGGGTGGGCGACCCGAGGATCCCTTGGGCGCTGGCACGCGACTTCGCCGACCTGATGACCCTGACCGGCGACAACCGAGGTATGACCTTGACCGTCGCGTTCGATCACGGCGGCCGCGGGGACATCGTCGCGGCCGCGCGGTCACTGATCCGCGCGGGTGTGGCGGCCGAGGCGGTGGACGAGCAGAGTTTCGCCGCCCATCTGCCCTTCCCCGACACACCCGATGTGGACCTGGTCATCCGGACCTCGGGGGAACAGCGCATCTCCAACTTCATGCTCTGGCAGGTCGCCTATGCGGAATGGGTCTTCCCAACCGTGCTGTGGCCCGATTTCCGCGCGCCGCACTTCCTCGAATGCCTGCACACCTACCGGCAACGCGATCGCCGCTTCGGTGGCGTGCTGCCCGAGCGGAACGGAGACTCCCGATCGTGACCATCGCAGACGGCGGAACCCCCGACAGCGCCCAGGACGGTGCTACCGAGTTCGACGGCGGTACGTCACGGCCGAGCGCGGCGGACGGACACGGGCCGTTGTTCGGCGCGGGCTCGCAGTTCCAGGAATTCGTCAACGATCCGCGGTGGGCGCTGGCCATGGTCCGGGCGACCGTACTGGAGGCCGCGCACCCGCAGGTCGGCGCCGCGCTGATCGAGAACTCCACGTTCGTCGCCCACCCGTGGCGACGGCTGCGCAACACCCTCCGCAGCTTGCAGCGCATGTTCGGTGACGACGAACAGGTACGGCTCCGCGAGGCGGCACGGCTGAACCGCCTCCACGCACGGCTCAACGGAACCGACCCGCGGGGCCGGCCCTACAGCGCGATGGACCCCGCTGTACGGGCCTGGGTGGTGGCGACCATCTTCGAGTCCACCGTGACCATGTGCCGACTGAGCGGACAGCCTCTTGAGCAGCACGCCATGGAGCGGCTGTACGCCGAGTTCCGGGCATACCTGGCCGCCATGGGAGACGAGGCCGGTCACCTGCCGCCCACCCTCTCCGAGTTCTGGCTCTACTACGACCACGTGGTGGCACAGGAGCTGGAGAACACCGAGGCGATGCGGATCATCCTCTACAAGCTGTTCGACCATCTGCCCGCTCCGGCCCTGCTGGGCGGGTTGCCCACGCTGTGGGCCACCGGCCGGGCCGTCGTCGGCCCGCTCATCGGGGCGATCACCGTCGCCTCGCTCCCGGAGCCCTTCCGCCGGCGTGCCGGGCTGCCCGAGATGCCCGGTGCTCAGACCCTGATGCAGGGGGCTTATCTGGCCGTCGGTCTGGCCCGGTTCCTGCCGGACGGCTGGGTCCGAGCTGACGCCATCGCCGACCTGCTGGCTCTCTCGCCCCACAGCGACGACCCGCGAGCTCGGGCGGTCACCGCCCTGTACGACAAAATGCGGCGGGCCGGTGCCCTGATCCGGCTCATCACGCCTCTCCCTCCGCAACCGGAACCCGTCCCCCGCACCGGCACCGAACGCAGTGCGGAGGAGTTCTTCCACGAGGTACTCGACCAGACCGGCGACGGGTACCTGGACTGGCCGGACCTCGCCGCCATGGCCCGCGAACTGGCCACCCGCCTCGATCTGGAGGAGCCCGAGGAAACGAGGCTCTACAACGCCTACGCCGACTGGTGGCGTGAGCTTCAGACGGCACTGGACACCGACGGTGACGGCCGCGTCAGCGCCCGCGAGTACGCCACCGCCGTTCCCTCCTTGGCCGGCCCCGCACTGATCAAGGTCGCCGAGGTCCTCTTCAACGCCACGGACAAGGACGGCGACCAGCACATCGACGCAGACGAATACCGGACGCTGTTCCGGACCGCGTTCCACCGCGACACTGTCGGCACCGACCGTACCTACACGCGCGGCGCCTTCATCGGGGACTTCCTGGCCTTCATGTCCGGCCGCCGACGATCGGCAGCCTACGGCCCTCTGCTCGCCCAGGCGTGAGCCGCTCAGTCGCGATGCGCCGAACGCAGTCGGATGCGGATGTTGCCGAAGTGGTCGCGGATCGCCTCTTCGGCTCGCAGGGCGTCACCCGAGCGCACCGACTCCAGGATCTCCCGGTGCTGCTTGCAGGTGACCCTCGGATCCGTGGGCACGTCCACGAGGTCGGTCCGCACCCGGTGGAAGGCGTCCCAGAACGCCTCCAGCACCTCGCTCAGCAGCGAATTGTCCAAGCTCCCGTAGAGCGCGGCGTGAAACGCCCGGTCGGTCTCGGCCCGCACCGAGCCCTCCGCCGCCTCCGCCTCCATCCGCCGGACGACCGCGTCCAGCTCGGCGAGATCCGCCTCCGGGATGCGGCCTGCCAGCCGCGCGATCAGCCCCGTCTCCACGGCCTCGCGCAGCTCGAGGAGTTCGAGGAGGCTGTCCTCGCCCCGGTAGTGCCCGGCGACGGTACGGAAGATCAGCCCCTCGATCATCGGCGCCATCGACATCGGCCCCACGTACGTCCCGAAGCCGTGCCGGATCTCCACGATCCCCATCGCCTGGAGCGCCTTGAGCGCCTCCCGCACGGAATTGCGGCTGACGCCGAGGAGCTCCATCAGCTCGGTCTCGGTGGGCAGCGGGGCGCCCGAGGGGAGCCGCTGGTCGATGATCAGCCGCTTGATGCGTTCCTGTATGTGCGCCGCCACCGCCACCTCCGATCCGGACAGCTTAGCGGCGGCGGCACGAGCAGGTCAGATGTGTGCGATGAAGGCGGCCCAGGCCTCGGGGGAGACGGTGAGTGGGGTCCGCTCGGTGTCCTTGGAGTCCCGGATGTGGACGGCCTGGGCGCGTATGGCGACCTCGACGCAGTTGTCCCCCTCGCTTCCGCTGTAGCTGCTCTTGAACCAGTCCAGTTCGGTCATGCTCATAGCGCTCCTCGCATCTGCTTCAGCAGGCTCACGGTCGCCCCACAGTCAAGGGCTTCCGCACGCAGCCTGCCATAGCGCTGGAGGAGGACACTCACGTCTTTCGGTGCGACTATCAGGCTGCTGGAACGCTGCCCTTCGGTGTAGCCGACCCACTGATGGTCCGGCGTCTCGGCCAGGTACATGTGGCCGTCGACACCGGCGTGCTCCTCCTGACGCAGCGGCATGAGCTGGATCTCCACGTTGCGCTGGCGGCCGACCTCCAGCAGATGATCGATCGCCACCCGGGTCACCTCAGGGCCTCCCAAGGTCCGTTCGAGGACGGCCTGTTCGACGATGAAGCTGAACGCCGTGTTCGGCCTCTCGGTGAGCAGGCGCTGGCGGTCCAGGCGGGCTGCCACCAATTGCTCGACCTGCTCCTCAGTGGCGGGCGGCAGCCTCCGTTCAGAGAGAACGCGGATGTACGGCTCGGGCTGGAGTAGCCCGGGAATCGCCCGGCACTCATACGCGAGGAGGGACACCGCCTCCTCCTCGATCCCCGCCCACCGTAAGAACCACGACGCGAGGCCGACCTTCCGGGTCAGCGTGCGGTACGCCGCGCCCAGGACCCGCGCGGCCGGGGCGCCCAGGACCTCCTCCGTGCGCGGGATGAGTTCCTTGGGCGGGAAGCGCCTGCCCTGCTCCATCTTCGCGACGTACGTCGCCGAGTACCGGACCCGTGGTGCGAACTGCTCCTGCGTCAGCCCCGCCTCGTCCCGCAGCGCCTTCAGCACCGCGCCAAAGGTCTTGAGGCTCTCCGACGTTTCCGGTTCGCTGTCTTTTGTCATCCTCATATCGTCACGGACGGTGATCGGTCCGGTCCAGGCGGTGAACTGGTACAAGCGAAACTGGGTGGGTGTCGTGCCTGGCAGAGGCCGCCGTCGGGCCGGGACGCTTCCGCCATGACCGCACCACAGGGCCAAGTCCCCGTCACCGTACGTACGTTCGCGCAGCGATTCTCCGCCACCCGGCGCGGCGCCCGGCTCGCCCGGCTGCTGGCCGTGCACCAGCTCACCGCGTGGGGGTTCGCCCCGGGGGTGGGCGGCTATGACGCGGCGATCCTGGTCGTGACCGAGCTCTCGGCCAACGCGGCGCTTCACGGGCGCGTACCGGGGCGGGACTTCGCGGTGCGGCTGGCGTACGACGAGCGGGGCGGCGTCCTGGAGAAGACCGTATGGGCGCGGATCACCGAGGCGAGGTGACTTTGAGCAGCGGGGCAGGGGGTGGGGGGGCGGGGCCGCGTCGCCGGCCGCCGGGTCGGTGGGGGCCGGTGCCGTGGCGGCTTCCGTGCCCGAGGGCCGAGGCCGATCCGGGGGTGCGGGTCGACGGGCCCTCCGGGTACCCTTCGAAAAAACGCTTGATCTGAAGCAACTAATTTGTCAAACAGTTTCGAGAGGGGTACCCCACCCCTGGTAGGCGGTCCGGCGACGGCCCCTGCCCCGGCAGGCCGTAGCCGCCACCGGCGCCCACACCCGGTCGCCCGGCGCCCGGCGACGCGGACCGGCCCCCCCACCCCCTGCCCCGCTGCTCACATGCGCCGAAGGCGCGAGACGGCGCCGCGCCCGACCGAGCCGCGCCACCCAACACCCCTCGCCTCCCCTGGGGCGCGGCCCGGCGTGATCGACCGGCGCGCCGGCCGCGCTCGACCCGGTCCGCACCCCGGTGCGCCGGGGGTGGTGCCCTGGTGTGTGATCCTCCGGTGCGGAAGATTCTGACGCGTCATCAATTCGGCACATTGCCGAATGAGTCGCACTGGAGGGGAACATGTCGCCTATTCGCATCTTTGTCGCAGCGGTCGCCGTCGCCGGGGTGCTCGTCGGTATGGGGGCCGGTACCGCGACGGCCGCCGTCAGCCGTTTCGACGACGGCAGCTTCGAGACGCCCACGGTGGCGGCCAACACGTTCGTGAACCTGGGGACGGGCGCGTCCATCGGGCCGTGGAAGGTCACGGCCGGAAACGTGGACCACATCGGGGACGGCTTCTGGCAGGCGGCCGAGGGCGGCCAGTCCGTGGACCTCAACGGTCAGGGCGCCGGAACCGTGGAGCAGACCTTCACCACGGTCCCGGGGAAGCGGTACTCCGTGACGTACTCCCTGGCCGGCAACCCGGCGGGCGGCCCGACCGTGCGGACCGGGAAGGTGCTGGTGGACGGGCAGAACTTCCAGGACTTCAGCTTCGACGTCACGGGCAAGACGTTCGCGAACATGGGCTATGTGACCCGGGAGGTGACCTTCGTGGCGCGCGGCACCTCCACGACGCTGGCGTTCGCCAGCACCAACGGCAGCGCCTACGGGCCGGTCATCGACGACGTCAGGGTCAGCGCCTGCACGCCCTGCCCCTCCTGCGACTGATCACGGCTGATCGCTGAGCGACGGCTGATCGCGACTGACCCGAAAGGGAGCCCTCGGCGCCCCCACGCGCCGGGGGCTCCCCGGTTCTTCGGAGAACTTCGGAACTTCGTCAGGCGGCCGCGCGCTGGCTGCGGGCCAAGGACGTCGCGGCCTTGCGGCGCTTCGGCGCGAGCACGTCGACCGGGGCGCCCGCGCCGCTGCCCGGCGTCTCGCGCCAGTGGTCCAGCCGGGCCACGACCTCGGTCAGCCGCCGATCGCCGGGACGGACGGCCAGATAGAAGAGCGACTCGTCCGGCTTCCGGTCGTCCCCGCCCCAGCGGACCACGCCGTCGAGCTCGGCGAGGATGTCGCGGATCACGACCTCCTGCTGGGGGAAGAAGCCGCCCTTGACGCCCGGCGGGTAGTGGCCGGGCCGGATCCGGACCGCCGTACCGGACGCCTGGTTGCCCTCCGGTAGCCCCTTGCGGACCGTGCCGGGTCTGCGCCAGCCGATCACATCGCCCTTGCGGAGCTCGTCGATCTCGTAGTGGAAACGGCGGATCACATGGACCAGCACGGCCTCCGGTGCGCCGATGCGGACGGTGACGCCGTCCAGCGGGGTGCCGGGCACCGGACGGGACCAGATGGCTCCGCCGCCGTCGGCGACCTTCTCCATCTCCCAGCCGTTGGGGCTCGGTCTGCCCGTCAGCACCCGGGCCCGGTTCGCCTGATAGCGGCGGTATGCCTTCCGGATCTCCTCGCCGGTGGGCGTCTTGGAGTGCGAGGACGCGGCGTACGCGGGCGTCGCCAGCAGCGCGGAACCGGGGAGGGAGGCCAGCGCGGCCGCGCCGAACAGCGCACCGGAGCGGGCGAGCAGCTGCCTACGGGATGGGTCGAACACGCTCATTCATCGTCCCCTCGTGACGGTGGGGCTGGTGGGCCGGTTCTGGTCGCGGGCCACGACGGATACGGCGCCCGTGGCGATGGCCAGGACGAAGGCGATGCCCATGGCCGGGTTGACGTATCCGGGGACCGCGGCGTCGTAACTTCCGCCCTCGTCGATCCGGCAGGTGAAGCGAAGGGGGAGGTAGCGTGCCGAATAGCGGTCGACCTGGGCCGCCTGCTCCGGGCCGCGCGCCTTGGCGCACGCCTCGCGCATGGTGTCGCTCTCCATGAACATCACATGGAGCGCGCCCCAGATGTACAGGGCGATGGTCGCGCAGACGGCCAGCAGGGCGATTCCGCCGAGCCATTCGGCCCGCGTCTTCCGGCGGCCCCTGCGCTTGGCCATGCCGGAGCCGAGGAGGGCGATCAGGGTGCAGAAGGTGATGACCCCGATCAGGCAGATGAACAGCAGCAGGATCGAGTTGAGTCCATCCGGCGCATCGGACGCCAGCGGGGAAGGGGCTTCGGTCACCGCATCATCCTGTTGTACTTCTCGAAGATGTAGTAGAGGGGCATGCGCTTCTTGGCGTCGGTGAAGGCGGGCTCCTTCGGGCCCTGGTAGCGCCGCAGCACCTCGTAGATCTCCGACTCCTTGTAGTCCAGCGAGGGCCGGCGGATCGCCGTCTCCGCGTCGACGCTGCCGGGCTTGCCGTCGGCTCCCCAGATATGGGCGTGGCCGACGGAGGTGAGGGCGAAGTCGTTGTCCGTGCGGAGCTTGTCCCACACCGAGAAGACGTCGGAGTCCTTGTCCGGGTCCTTCGGGGTGCCGGTCACCAGGCCGGTCCTGATGGAGTTGTTCCAGCAGAGAACGCCCACCAGCCCGAACATCTGGGCCACACCGGTGCTGCTGTCGCGCAGCGACACCACTCCGGGCAGGTCCTTGGCCCAGTCCGGCACATAGCCGTTGTGGTAGAGCCACACCCCGGCGTCCTTGACCAGGTCCTCGTTGCCGTAGTGCCGGAACTCCCAGAACGCCGTGGTCTGGATGAGCGCCTTCCGCATGCCGTAGGCGCGTGCCGTGTTCGTCACGGCGACATCCCCAGCGATGATCGTTTCCAGGCACTGGGTGGTGGTGTAGATCCGGCCGTCGTCCTCGGGGAAGCCGATGGACTGCATATACGTCTGGACGTCGGCGAGCAGCCCCGGGAAGTAGGCCTGGTTGAAGAGGCTGTCCGGCATGGTCGCCACCGGGGGATTGAACGACCCCTGTCCGGTGTCCAGGCCGGAGGCGATGTTGTTATCGATGTTGATCGAACCGTCGCCGGAGCCGATCGTCTTGGTGACGATCTGGTCGAAGGCCCAGTTGGGCGGCAGCGGATAGCCGTAGTTCCCGGAGAAGCCGCTGGACATGTCGGAGACGAAACTCGCGGTGGCGTGGCCCGCCTCGGAGACCCGGATGCACACATTGCGCGGTCCGTAGACCCCGATCTTGTACCGGTTCCCGGCGATGGCCATGCCGTCCACGATGCCCTTGAAGTGCGGCAGGACATTGTCGGTGACCTCGTAGTCGTACGCGTCGAAGTCCACGGCGAAGAAGATCCGGGTGCCGTCCTTGAAGCCGTGGTCATCGGCCGCGTTCGCCGCCGCGATGGCCGCCGCGTTGCCCGCGGTGTAGTTGAAGCCCGAGGCGTCGCGGCCGAAGGTCTGATAGATCGGGAAGCACCGGAGCCCGTTGTCGGCGAGGGTCTGGAGCTCGCCGATCTGAATGGCCTTCTCGGGGAGGTCGGTGGTGCTGGGGTTGGTGAGATAGCGGCCTATGTACTTGTACCCGGCGGCCTTCAGGGTGCTGGCGCGAGCCTGGGTGATCTTGGTGACGCCATCGCACGCCTGGCCCTTGCGGTCCTGGTCGCCGTAGGAGACCAGGAGCGACGCCCAGGTGGAGTAGTCGCCCTTTCCGGTGACCGGGAGCTTGGCGAAGTCCTGGAAGCCGCTCACCGCGGATTGCAGCGCCGATCCGAACGAGGAGCTGAACGGCACATTGGGCCGCTGGTTCAGGATCATCGCGGCGGAGAACAGCCGTACCCAGGTGCTGGTCTCGCCGGAGGCCACGGTGTGCTGCTTCAGCCCGGACTGGGTGCCGGGGCCGAAGTTCCCGTTGGCCACCCCGTCGGCCATGCCGAGTTCGTACTGCACCGCCAGCAGCATGGACTTGGCGACGGTCCGCGAGTGGTGCCCGTCGCACGGGATGACGAAGTAGTCCTGGCGCTTGACGTAGTTGGCGTTCAGATACTGCTGCACCGTGCGGATGTCGGCGCCACCGTCACCGGTGACGATGTAGGCGTCCATGGTGAGCAGCCCCTTGAAGACCTTGGGGGAGAGGCTGCCCGCCTCGAAGACGCCCGCCACGCCCATGTCGGTCATCAGCTCGGTGAGCGAGTTCGCCACCGTGGAGCTGAACGCCCCGTCGATCCCGCCGCCGTTGTACCCCTTGCAGTACAGCCCCGACTGAATGATCTTCGTGAACGTGGCCGAGGGCGTCGTACTGGCGTTGAGCTTCGGGTACTTGGACTGGAGCGTGCTCAGGGTGGTGGGGCCGAAGCTGTCGGAGAGACTGGTGATGCCCAGCTCGTACTGGAGCGCCCGGGTGAGCGCGTACATCACCGTCCAGCTTGTCTTCCCGTCGACCTCCAGCGCCGGGATGCCCAGCTTCCCGCCGTATGTGTCGTTGATGAACTGCTGCGCCCGCATGACCATGGCGTCGGCCATGACGTCTCCTTCAGTGCTGGGTGACGGGGGTCAGTTGCACGCGAAGACGTAGTCGGACTTGTAGTTGATGTAGAGGCTGCTGGAGGTCTTGCCCATCTTGGCGGTCACCGGGGCGCAGGCGAGGCTGGAGACGTAGACCGGGCCGGCGTACTCGCTGAAGTTGCCCGAGTCGGTGTCGCAGCCGGTGCCGTCCACCTTGCAGACCTTGAGGTACATGTACTGCGAGGCGCCGTAGTTGTTGTCCAGGATCGCGCAGCCCTTGCCGCCGTTGGTGTAGCTGAACAGCGTGGCCAGGCGCATGCTCGGGTCGGTGCCCTCGGGCAGCGGAATGGCCTTGTTCAGCGCGTAGCCGGTGCCGCACACGGTCGCGGCGGCCGCGGTGGGCCCGGGGTTGGCCTTGGCGAACGCCTTGGTCTCGGCCGATGCCCGCGGGGACACCTTGACGTCGGTCGCCGCGGGGCGCTCGGCGGCGGAGGCCTGGGGCGCGGTCAGGGTGAGCACGGCGGCAGCGGTGGAGGCGAGGGCGGCACCGACGGTGGATCTGAGGACTCTGGACATGGACGTACCCCTCCCGTGAAGGCTGATGAGAGCGAAGAACGCGGGGCCTCTCCCCAGGGCCCGAACGCGGTCACAAGCGCTTTCCGCGCTGTGGACGCACGGAATGTATGGGCTGGTCATGGCCCTGGACAAGGGGTCTAGACAAGTCCGTTGAGCGGAGCCGAACCCTCCGGTGGCGGGCCGTCACGGAGGAAGTGTCGGTCGCGTACCCCATGAGGGGATAAAGCGACTCATGTGTAACGAGCTCGGTATACAGAGGGTTGATATGTGTCCCTGGTCACTATCTCCGGACCCGGAGGGCGGGTGTCAAGGTCGCCGAGAAGGCCGCCGCACTCCGCCGGAAAAGCGACTGGGGCTTCTCGGAGAACCGAGAAGCCCCAGGTCAGTGGCGTAAGCCAAGGTGCGCCGCCAGGGACTCGAACCCCGGACCCGCTGATTAAGAGTCAGCTGCTCTAACCAACTGAGCTAGCGGCGCCTGCTGACCCGGAAATCCTACCCGACCCGGGAGGGTGCTCAGGACGCCGAGGGACCGCGTGGACCTGCGCCATTGGTATGGACATGACTATTGACCCTGGATACTCTCACACTTGGTCTAGACCGCCGTGCACGGCTCGTCGAAGCACTCCCCACGTCTTCAGGAGCGAAGCATGCGCAAGAAGATCAGCGCCGCCGTCATCGGCATCGGTCTCGCGGCGATTTCCGTTCTCGCGACCGGCGGCAGCGCCTCCAGCCACGGTTACACCGACTCGCCCATCAGCCGCCAGAAGCTGTGCGCCAACGGCACGGTGACGGGCTGCGGCGACATCCAGTACGAGCCCCAGAGTGTCGAGGGCCCGAAGGGCTTCCCCTCGGGCGGTCCCGCGGACGGCTCGATCTGCGCGGGCGGCAACAGCCGGTTCTCGCAGCTCGACGACCCGCGGGGCGGCAGCTGGCCCGCGACCAGGATGACCGCCGGCCGGAGCTACACCTTCAACTGGCGGTTCACGGCCTCCCACGCGACCACGGACTTCAAGTACTACATCACCAAGAATGGCTGGAACCCCAGCCAGAAGCTGACCCGTGCGAGCCTGGACCCCCAGCCCTTCCTGACCGTTCCGTACAACGGGCAGCGTCCGCCGTCCACGCTCTCCCACTCGGGGACCATCCCGAGCGGTAAGACCGGCAGACACGTGATCCTCGCCGTGTGGACCATCGCGGACACCTCGAACGCCTTCTATGCCTGCTCGGACGTCCAGTTCTGACGTCTTCTGACGTTCGCTGGTGTGGTGCCGTCCCGGGGCGGCACCACACCGTCGTCATACGATCAGGCGTCGAACGCGCCCGCCTTGGCGCTCCGGACGAAGGCGGCGAGCACCGCGGGCACGGTGGTCAGGACGGTGCCGGGGTCGTCGCTCTCCCGCAGCCGGACGCGGCCGCCGGCGGCGGCGACCTCGACGCACTGTCCCTCGCCCACGGAGTGCGAGGACTTGCGCCAGTGGGGGTGGCGATGCGCGGTCATTGCAGAGGTGTTCATATGTGGGGCCCTCTTTCTCATACCAGACCAGCGATGAGGGCCTTCGTCGCATCCGTGGACAGTGCGCAGTCCACGATATGGCCGAAGGCGTCGGCGAAGACGTTGACGTCGTCGACTCCTTCGACGTATGTGGGGCCGCGCAGGTTCTCCTGGGTGACGACATCCGGCATGGGCCCGGGGAAGGCCACGAGTGTGAACGCTCCCGCGTCCCCGGGGTTGGGCGCCGTGTCGATCGGCAGCACCTGGAGCGTGACCGTGGGCCAGTCCGCCACGTCCAGCAGCCGCTTCAGCTGGGCGGCCATGATGCCGGGCCGGCCGGTGAACCTGCGGCGCAGCGCCGCCTCGTGGATGACGGCCCACAGCCGCAGCGGGTGGCAGGAGCGGGTGAGAACGGCCTGGCGGGCCAGGCGCACCTCGGCGAGGGCGTCGACCTCGGAGGCGGTGCGGGCCACGGCGTTCGCCGCGATGGTCTCGCGGGCGTAGTCGGCCGTCTGGAGCAGGCCGGGGACGACCAGTGAGGCGTAGTCGCGGACGCTCTCCGCGTCGCTCTCCAGCGAGATGTAGTCGGCGTAGGCGGGGCCCACGACACCGCGATAGGTCTGCCACCAGCCGCGTTTGCCCGCGTCCTTGGCCAGTCCCTCCAGGGCGATACGGGTGCCCGGGTCGGTGACGGCGTAGGCCCTCAGCAGGGTTTCGACCTCGGTGGTGCGGATCGTGGCGTTGGCGTTCTCGATTCGCGAGAGCTTCGGCGCCGTCCAGCGGCGGGCGTCGGACGATCCGTTCGCGGCCGCGTTGAGTGCGTCGGCCGCCGCGTCCAGTGTCATCCCCGCTTCGGTGCGCAGTTTCCGTAGCGTGGAGCCCAGGCGCCTGCGCCGAACGGTGGGCACTGGCTGGTAGGACATGTCGCCAGTCTGTCGTATTGCCAACTACGCCTACCAGCCAGGCATATGCCAGTCTTGTGCGAGTGGGTCGAAACATTGCGAGTGGGACGTTCCATAGGCCAGGATCGCTAGGGGACACGGCAGCGCGTCGTGCTTTGGAGGGGCCCCGGAGCATATGGCTGAGAACATCTCGCAGCGATACGAACTGCGCCTCCGTGCCCATCCCCGGATACTCGCCGACATACGCCGCGCCGTCGGGGCGCGACTGCGGCTGTGGGGGCGTGAGGAGCTGATCAGCGCGGCGGGGATGTGCGTCACCGAGCTGCTGTCCAACGTCCACAAGCACGCGGCCTCTCCCGAATGCGTCCTCACCCTGGAGAACCTTCCGTACGGGATCCACGCGGCGGTCAGCGACACCGAGTCCGGGCTGCCGGTGGTCAAGGAGCCGGACTTCCTCTCCGAGAGCGGCCGGGGAATGTTCCTGCTGAGCAAGACCGCCCATGACTGGGGCACGGATCTCACCCCGACCGGCAAGACGGTCTGGTTCACCCTCCGCGCGGAAGCGGTGGAACCGTGACCGGCGGCGCCGGTAGCGTGGGGCCCCGATCGAGGGCAGGGGGTGGGCCGTGGACCCGGTGACGGCGGGTGCGCTGGTCGCGGCGGTGAACGCGGCGGCGTCGGGCGCCGGCGGCGAGGCCGGGCGGCGGGCCCTGGAGTCCTTCGGCACGCTGGTCCGCAGGGTGCTGCGGCGCGGCGGGGGCGAACCGGCCGGCGAGCCGGAGCCTGGTGGTGAGCCGGAGCCGGGTGGTCCGGATCCGGTGGCGATTCCGTACGACGACGGCGCGCGGCTGCGCCAGTTGGCCGATTTGCTGGTGGAACGGGCCCGGCAGGACCCGGAGTTCGGCCGTGACCTGGCCGCCTGGATGCATGAGCACGGCGCGACGGCCGGGCGGGCGGGGGCCGTGGACAACCGCATCGGGGGCAACGCCCGTATCACCGGCCCGGTCATCCAGGGGCGGGACTTCCAGGGGCCGATCAGCTTCGGCTGATGCCGATCGGCCGCGCCGAGTTGGCAGTAACCGGACAGCGGCCCCCACTCCGCGTCGCCGAACGGCGTCGATCCGCTGCGGTCCGTAGTCCCTCCGGGTCCGGAAGGTGCACTCGCCGGTAACTTGTGGACACGCCCCCCGGCGCATCGACGGCTCGACAGCAAGCCGCGCGCCGCCGCGCACCGTTTTGCCAACTCTTTACCTCACGCCCCGCGTTGACGCGGTCGCTGTGCGCGAATTAGTGTCGTCGTGGATTTCGCACAATGCTGCCCGCGCATTTCGGGGCAGGGAAATTGACGAGAATCAGGCCGGTATTCGCATAACCAGGTCACTGTCGCCCGGCAGGGGAAGTCATGGTTGGTCTTGTGAGGGTGTCCGAGCCTTCTCCCATGAGCGCGGAGAGCACGGAGACTCCCTCGTCAGGCGCCATCGACTATGTCGAGCACGCGCTGCTGGCCGCCCGTGATCTGATCGAGTCCACGGTCACCAGGCACCGAAGGGAGCTGGCCCAGGACTCCTGGGCGGGGACGGCTCTGGGGAAGGTGCCGCTCGCCGAGGTCGTCGACACCCTCGTCGACTGCGCCGAGCGGACCGTCGGCGTGGTGCTGTCGGGGAACGAGGAGCAGACGCGGGCCGTCTGTGCCGCGCTCGCCCGCCCGGCCAGGGGGGCCCGGCGCGCCGTCGTCGTACGGCTGTTGTGCGAGGAGCCGGTGCTGGCCTCGGGGGCGGTGCGGGCGCTCGCGCGCACCGATCCCCGGTGCGAGGTCCGGATCTGCGACGGCGGGCTGCCGGCGTTACCCGAGGCGCTGCTCATCGACGGCGAGGTGGTCTACCTCAGGAGGGGGCCGTCGGAGCCGGGGCGGGGCCCGGGGCAGGCGTCGCTCGTCGAGGACCCCGCCACGGTGCGGGCCCTGGAGATGATGTTCGCCGGGACCTGGGGGAACGCCGTGGCGCTCGCGGACTATCCGCGGCTCGGCGGGCGGTTGTGCCCGGACTCCGTACGGCGGATCCTGGAGTGTCTGCGCACCGGCCACACCGATGAGGTGGCGGCGCGTCAGATGCAGGTCTCCTTGCGTACCTACCGACGGTATGTGGCGGAGATCATGCGCGAACTGGGGGCCAACTCCCGCTTCCAGGCGGGGGTGCGGGCGGTGGAAATGGGGCTGCTGCCCAGCCGCCACTGAACGGCGCTCGAGACCTTGACCACGTCACGAGGCGGAAAGTGCGGGAATATCGACATGATGGAGCGCGGACGCGATCCTGGACCGGAGGCCGCGCTCGCGGGGGACAGCCTGGAGGGGACGCTACGGGAGGTACGGGACCTCATTGAGTCCACGGTGGTCCAGCACCGCGCCCGGCGGGCCCGGGACGCGCGGTTCACCGAGGTGGGGGTGGAGGACGCCGCGTTCCTCGCCGCCGCCGAGGAGGTGATCGGCCAGGCGGGGCGGAGCGTGGACGCCGTCTTCCCCGAGTGCTCGGCCCGGATGGCGCCGGTGCAGGCCGCGCTCGGCGCGCTGCTCACGGACCTCGGCGAGCCGGTCGGGGTGCGGGTGCTGCGCGGCAGATCCGCGCCCGGGGCCGGATCCACCGCGCCCGCCTCCGGATCCACCGGGCCCGCCTCCGGATCCACTGCGGGAACGGCCGCCTCCGGGTCCGCTGCCGGGGCGGTGCCCTCGGGGCCCGTACCGCGGCCCATCCCCGGGCCCGCGCCGCCCGCCGAGGCGCCCGGCGCCGCCCCGGCCGCGCACCCCGCGCAGGTGCGGATCGCGTCGGTGCCGCTGCCCACGGCGGTGATCGCCGACGGCCGTACCGCCCTGGTGTGCACCGAGGCCGAGGAGGGGCGGCAGACCTCGGTCATCGAGGACCCGGTGGTGGTGGCCACCCTGTACGGCATGTTCCGCTCCATCTGGGGCGGTGCCGTGCCCGCCGCCCGCCCGCTGGACTTCGGTAACCGCGCCCGCACCGAAATGGTCCGCCGGGTGCTGGCCCGGCTGCGCGACGGGGTCACCGACGAGGCCGCCGCCCGCGACCTGGCGATCTCGGTGCGTACCTACCGCCGCTATGTCACCGGGATCCTGGAGCTGCTGGAGGCCAACTCCCGTTTCCAGGCCGGGGTGCGCGCCACTGAGCTCGGCATCCTTGGAAATAGTTCCACATGATTATTTCGTTTTCCCCGTCGACATTGTGATCCGGAGCGTGCTGGCGATAGGTTGCCTGCGGGCGTGCCGAGATCTGGCAACAGCCGGTAATGCAAGGGGATTTGGGGATGACCGAAGGGCACGGAAGGGGCGCGACCGCCACGGCGGGCGCGGACGGCGAGTCGACTGCGGACGAGCCGCATTCACCCCGACCGGGACATGCGCGAAAGACCGGCGACGGCGGCGGAAATGGTGAGAAGTCGCCGTCCGGGGCCGGCCGGAAAATGACCGGAGCGGCATCCGGGGCGACGCTCGCCAACCGGCGCGGAACACTGTTCCGGAGTGTGCTGCCGCCGCTGGTATTCGGGCTGTTGCTGCTTGTCGTCTGGGACATCGTGACCCGGACCGGCGCCGTTGCGGAGTTCTATCTTCCGGCTCCGCTGGACCTCGCCCGGCAATTCCTCGATGACGTCTTCCACGGTGATCTCGTCGACTACACCGAGGAGACGGTGTGGGAGGCGCTGGCGGGCAGCGGTATCGGCATCGGAGTGGCGCTGCCGCTCGGCTATCTGATCGCCCGCAGCGAGATCGCCGCGGCGGCCCTCCAGCCGTATGTGGCCGCCTCGCAGGCCATGCCCGCGGTGGCGCTCGCCCCCCTGCTGGCCCTGTGGATCGGGTACGGACTGCTGCCCATCGCGGTCCTCTGCGCGCTGCTGGTCTTCTTCCCCATCATCGTCAACACCGTGCTGGGGCTGCGTTCGCTGGACCCCGATGTGATGGGGGCCGCGCGGGTGGACGGGGTGGGGTGGTGGGGGATGCTCTGGTACATCGAGCTTCCGCTCGCCCTGCCCAGCGTCCTCGCGGGGGTGCGCAACGGCCTCACGCTCTCCATCACCGGCGCGGTCGTCGGTGAGTTCGTGATGGGCGGCGACGGCCTGGGGCAGCTGCTCTCGGTGCAGCGCCAGGAGGCCGACACCATCGGACTGTTCTCGACGCTCGTCATGCTCGGCCTTCTCGCCGCGGCCTCGTACGGAGTGGTCCGCCTGGTCGAGCGGCTCGTTCAGCGCGACTGACAACTTTCACCCAAGAGGAGAAGTACGTGCGTTTCGTGCAGACGTCCATGAGGCGTGCCCACAGACATCGGGTCACGGGCGCGGCCGCCCTCGCCTCGGTGGTGGTACTGGCCACTTTGACCTCATGCGCCGAGGAGCCGAAGAACGCGGGGGCCAAGGGCGGCGCAAGCATCACGGTGGGGCTGACCTACACCCCCAACATCCAGTTCTCGCCGTTCTATGTGGCCGCCGAAAAGGGCTACTACAAGGACGCCGGACTCAATGTGACACTGCGCCACCACGGCGCGGCCGAAGATCTCTTCGGGGCTCTCACATCGGGCAAGGAAGATGTGATCTACGCGGGCGGCGACGAGATGCTTCAGGCGCGCGCCAAGAATGTGCCCGTCGTGGACATCGCCACCTTTTACCAGAAATACCCGGTGGGCCTGATCGTGCCCAAGGATTCGAAGATCCGGACCCCCGCCGACCTCAAGGGCCGGAAGATCGGTACCCCGGGTGCCTTCGGCGAGACCTATTTCGGTTTGCTGGCGCTCCTGAAGGAGGGCGGCCTTTCCACCAAGGACGCCAAGGTGCAGAACATCGGCTTCACCCAGCAGGCGGCCCTCACCGGAAACAAGGTCGAGGGGGTGATGGGCTATCTGAACAATGACGCCGTCTCGTTCAAGGAGGCGGGCAAGGAGGTCCGGTCGATAACCCTCAACTCGGGCGCGTCCGGAGACCAGTTGGTGGGTGTCGGTCTGGGCGCCAAGAAGAAGACGCTCGACAAGCGCGGCGACGACATCAAGAAGTTCGTCGACGCGTCTTTGCGCGGATTGCGCTATGCGATCGACCACCAGGACGAGGCCATCGAGCTCAGCGAGAAGTACGTACCGGGGCTGCGCGGCGACAAGCAGCGGAACAACGCCCGCGCGGTGCTCAAGGCCACGGCGCCGCTGATGAGGAACGACCAGGGCGAGCTGGGCGCGATCGACCCGCAGACCTGGACCCGGATGGCCGACTTCATGTACGACCAGGGGCTCCTGGAGAAGAGCGTCACGCCTGAGGATGCCTACGACACGTCGTATCTGCCCAAGTCTTAGCCCGGTTCGGCGGGTGGTCAGGTGCCGCCCGCAGTCCGGCCGTGCAGCGCGGCGGCCACCGTGAACGCGGCCGCCGCGCCCAGGGCGAGCGCCAGCCAGCTGCCCGTCGCCGAGGCGTTGGCCACGACGAACAGCCCGATCGGCGGGCCGGAGGCGGTGCCCAGGTTCCAGGCGAGCGACGCCAGGGCGCTCGCCCGGCCCACCGCATCCTCTCCCGACCAGCGCAGCAGCAGCGGATAGAAGGCGGAGGAGTACATCAGCTCGCCCGCCGCGAAGATCACCGCGAAGGCCAGCAGCAGTCCGTACCGCACGGCGGCCGGGGCCGCCTCCCCGGCCAGCGCCGCGCCCAGACCGCAGCCGAACGCCCCGGTCCACAGCACCGGACCGACGGCCAGGCTCACGGTCTCCGGCAGCCGTTCCAGCCGGCGGCGGAGCAGCGGCTGGAGGGCGATCAGGGCGAAGGAGTTGGCCGCCACCACGGCGCTGACCCAGCCCAGGGTGACCGCCATGCGGTCGTGCATCAGCAGCGGTACGGTCGCCTCGATCTGGGTGAAGCCGACGATCGCGAAGAGCGCCTGGGCCAGGATCAGCAGCGCCATCGGCCGGGCCCGCAGCAGGGCCCGATAGGTCGGCCCGGCCCCGGAGGGCGCTGATCCCCCGGATGGCTCCGTGGCCTCCGGCCGGTCCCGCCGCCGGGGCCGTACGCCCAGGATCACCGCGATCAGCGGGAGCGCCGCCAGTCCGTTGGCCAGGTACAGCCAGCGCAGCGCCCCCACCGGGGTGGCCGCGCCGTGCAGCGCGAGCCCGGCCGCGACCGAGCCGAGTCCGATCCCGGCGTTGTTGACGATGTGCCGGATGGCGAAGGCCGAGCGGCGGCCGCTCTCGGGGACGGCGGTGTCCACGATGCCCACGATCGAGGCGTAGAAGAGCCCGAAGCCCGCACCGACGCACACCCCGGAGGCGAGCACCAGCGCCACCGAACCGGCCGGTGCCAGCAGGGCGTAGCCGACCGCGAGCGCCGCGCCGCCCAGCGCGCCCACCCGGTGCGGGCTGCCACGGTCGGCCAACGGCCCGCCGGCCAGGGCGGCGGCGAAGCTGGCCGCGGCCATCGCGATGAAGTAGCCGCCCGCCGCCCGGCCGCCGAGCCCCAGCAACTGGCTGATGTAGATCGAGGTGAACGGGAAGCACAGCCCGTTGCCCAGGCTGGAGAGCAGCAGCGCGCCCATGAGCAGGCCGAAGCGGCGCCCCAGGGGCGTACGGGGCGTACGGGGCGCCGTGGCGCGTATGGCCGTCACGAGGCGAGCGCGGCCCGCACCTTGAGCAGCTCCTCGACCCTGCGCAGGTCGTACGGGGCCGGGAGGGAGAGCACCACATGGACCGCCCCGGCCTCGGCGAACCCCTCGACCAGCGGCAGCTGGTCCGGGTTGACCATCACCGTACGGGCCACCGCGCCCGGGTCCCGGCCGACCCGTTCGCACCACTCGTCCAGCACGCCGCTCAGCTCGCGGAAGTCGGCGACCGGGTCCTCGGAGGCCCAGCCGTACCAGTTCCACCAGTCGGCCTCGCGGGCCACCAGCTCCAGGGTGCGCCGCCGCCCGGCGCCGCCGATCAGCAGCGGAAGCGGGCCCGCCGGACCGGGGTTGAGCTTGGCCAGCCGCTCCTTGACGGCGGTGACGGACGCGGCGAAGGCGTCCATCCGCCCGGCCGGTCCGGGGAAGGGCAGCCCGTACTCGGTGTGCTCGGCCTCGAACCAGCCCGCGCCAAGACCCAGCACCAGCCGTCCGCCGCTGAGCTGGTCGACGGTGCGGGCCATGTCCGCCAGCAGATGCGGATTGCGGAACGCGGTGCAGCTCACCAGCGGCCCGATGGTGGCCCGCCGGGTCTCGACCGCCATCGCGGACAGCAGCGACCAGCACTCGTAGTGGCGTCCGGCGGGGTCGCCGGTGTGCGGCAGGAAGTGGTCCCAGGTCCACAGCGAGTCGACCCCGATGGCGTCGGCCTCCCGCCACGCGGTGCGCAGCTCGGCGATTCCGGTGTGCTGGGGGTGGAGTTGGACGCCTACGCGCAGGGACACGGAGGGGAATCCTTTCTCTTGGCGGTTCGGGGCTCTTGGCGGTTCGGGTCTGTTGCCGGTACGCCCGCGACGGGCGGGCGCCGCGGTGGCTACGGCGTGACGACCACGCGGTAGACGGGCGTCTCGGCGGCCTGTTTGAGCGCCTTCTCGACCTCGTCCAGCGAGTAGCGCGCCGTGACCAGCGTCTCCAGCCGCCCGGACAGCCGCCCGCCGCGCAGCAGCTCGGCGGCGGCGCGCCAGTCGTCCGGCTCATGGCTGAAGGAGCCGGTGACGGTCAGCTGGCGGCGGTGCACCTCATAGCCGGGGAGCTCGGCGGGCGGGCCGCCGGGGCCGCCGCCGTAGAGGACGACGGTGCCGCCGTCGGCGACCGCGGCGAGCGCCGAGGCGATGGCCTCCTTGGACGCGATGGTCACGAAGACCACGTCCGCCGGGGGCAGTTCGCCGACGTCCTCGGGGGTGACGGCCGCGTCGGCGCCCGCCGCCGCGATGGCGGCCAGCCGCTGCTCGTCCCGTTCGACCACCGCGACGCCACGGGCCTGGAGCTGCGCGGCGACGGCGAGGTGGAGATGGCCCATGTAGCCCGCGCCGATGACGGTGACCCGGTCCCCGGCGCGGAAGCCGCCGCGGCGCAGCGAGTGGACCACACAGGCCAGCGGCTCGCCCATGGCGGCGATGGCGGGGTCGGCGTCGCCGACCGACCACACCCGGGAGGCGGGCAGGGCGATGTACTCGGCGAGCCCCGCGCCCATGGTGATCGCGCCGTCCGCCCGCTTGTGCCCCTGGAGCGCGACGCAGATGGCGGTCTGGCCGCGCCGGCAGCTGCGGCAGGCGCCGCAGCGCGGCAGCCCGTCGAGGGCGACGAGGGAGCCGACGGCGGGCATGTCCTCCAGCGTGGCGGCCTTGGCGCCGATCCGCTCGACCCAGCCGGATATCTCATGTCCGGCGGCGGCGGGGTAGACCGTCATCCGCCCCGCGTAGAGATTGGCCTCCATGGTGCAGATACCGCAGGCCGCGATGCGCACCAGCACCTCGGAGTCACCGATGTCGGGGACGGGTATCTCTCTGGTCTCCACCTGGCCTGCCGCCGTGATGACAGCTGTCCGCATGTGAACTGCCTTCCCCGTTACGGATGTTGTGCCCGGAGGCTATGCCGGGGCGACCGGGGTGGCAAGGAAGAACGATCACATGCTGGATCGCGCTCCGGAAGATGTCCTGCGGAAGCCCCACCAGATGATCAGAGCTCCGGCCGCGGCGGCGGCCGCGCCGACGACGGAGGCCACGTGCATGGCGTGGACGAACCCCTCGTCGGCGATGTCGGACAGCCGGGGCAGCCGCATCTTCGCGCCGAGCAGCCGGGTGGCCTCGGGCGACTCCGCGGCGCCGTCGGCGGCACGGGAGGGCAGTCCGCTCAGGCGCGGGGTGACCCGGTCGCGGTAGACGCTGACCAGGACGGAGCCGAGGACCGCGACCCCGAGGACGCCGCCGATCTGCCGCAGCGAGTTGTTGACGGCGGAGCCCGCGCCGGTCCGGTCGGCGGGGAGGATCGCCATGATGGCCTCGGTGGTGGGGGCGACGGCCGCGCCCATGCCCAGCCCCTGGAGGATCAGGAAGACCCAGAACAGCGGCAGTCCGCTGTGCTCGTCGAGGAACACGTACGCGACGAATCCGGTGGTGGCGATCAGCATGGCCGCGGTGACGACCGGGCGCACCCCGTGGGCCCGTACCAGCCTGGCCGAGAGCGGGGCGCCCAGCAGCACGCCGAGGGCGACCGGGGCGATGGAGAGACCGCACTCCAGCGGGGTCTGGCCGTGGACGCCCTGGAGATAGAAGCTGGTGTAGTACATCGAGCCGTTGAGCCCGAAGAACGTGAGCATGACGGCGACGCTGGCGCCGGTGAAGCGGATGTCGCGGAAGAGCCTTACGTCGAAGCTGGGGTTGGCGACGCGCAGTTCGACCAGGACGAAGACCGCGACCAGCAGCACACCCCCGGCCAGCGAGCCGACGATGGCCGGGTCGGTCCAGTCGTTGCGGTGGCCGCCCTCGATGACGCCCCAGACGATGGCGAAGAGCCCGGCGGTGGAGAGCACCACGCCCAGCGGGTCGAACTTCTGCCGCACCCGGGTGACCACACCGGGCAGGAAGACGAACGATCCGGCCACGCACGCCACCACGATCGGCACGTTCACCAGGAAGACCGAACCCCACCAGAAGTGGTCGAGCAGCGCTCCACTGAGCATCGGCCCGGTGGCGATCGCGATTCCACTGGAACCCGACCAGATGGCGATGGCGGTGGCCCGGTGCCGCTCGTCGAAGACCTGGGCGATCAGGGCGAGGGTCGCGGGCATGATCAGGGCGCTGCCGATGCCCATCGCGCCGCGGGCCACGATGAGTTCGGTGGCCGAGCCGGAGTAGGCGGCCCAGGCGGAGGCCGCGCCGAAGAGGACCATGCCGGTCAGCAGTAAGCGGCGGTGGCCGTAGCGGTCGGCGAGCACCCCACCGGTGAACAGCAGTACCGCGAAGACCAGGGTGTAGGAGCTGATGCTCCACTGGAGCTGATTGGGGCTTGCGCCGAGCCCCTCGGTGGGGTCGGCCAGGGTCTTGAGGGCGACGTTCAGCACGGTGTTGTCCAGCCACACCGCGAGTTGGGACAGGACGAGCACCGAAAGCGCGAGCCATTGGCGACCGGTGGGGGAGTGGGAGGGACCGGCCTGGGCGGCGTCGGTGGTCGCGGTGTTCTGTGCAGCCATGGGGGCGGCGCCTTTCGGGACCCAGGGCATGGTGGGGGGTCCGCGTCGTATGGCAAGGGATGGCGTGCTGGCTCTAGAGGAAGTTACCAATCCGCCGAGCGGAGGCGCAGCCCCTTGCCGACACGGGGAGGTGTCGTGGCCGGAACGCGAGGGTATTTCCCGGCGGGAAGTGTCCCATAAGGAACGATCTTCCTTGCCGTGTGCCAGGGGGCTCGTTACTGTTCCCGGAAAGGGAACGGGGGTGTCCTTTGAGCCATTTCGGAATTCAACCAAATGGGCGAGTGCCTATTGACGGATTTGACGGGGAGGTGGGCACGGGAGGCGCGGTTCGAACGGAGCCGGACATGGGTTCTGACAACCTGGAGGAGACTCTGGGCCAGGCGTTACGCCTCCTTGAGTCCGCCGTGCACCACCACCGCCGCTCCGCGCTGGCCTCGGCGTCCGCCGAACTGCCGGTGGACGGGGAGGCCGTGGCCGGGTGGGTGGCGCGGCTGGTGCTGCGCGCCGAGCGGGATGTGATCTGGAGTCTGCCGGAGGTCACGGGCGAGGACCACGCCCGGCTCGTCGGGCAGACGCTCGCCCAGCTGGCGGGCAAGGGGGTCAGGACCCGGATGCTGTGCCCGCCGGCGGTCATCCGGGGCGCGGCCTGGCAGCGTTCGGTGGGCACCGTGGCCCGCCTCGAGGTGCGCGTCTTCGAAGGGGTGCGGCAGGAGCTGGTGGTCGTGGACGGCGCGGCGGTCATCGCGCCCGACGCCTCGCCGGGCGAGCCCGGCGGCTCCCGCGCCTCGATGATCCAGAACTCGACCGTGGCCGATATGCTGCACCAACTGCTGTGCGGCATGTGGGACACGGCCCCGCGCCCGATGCGTCCGCTGTCGTTCGAGGGCGGCGCGCGCGGCCGGGTGCTGCGCGAGGTGCTGACGCTGATGGCGGAGGGCTACAAGGACGACGCCGCGGCGCGCAAGCTCGGCCTTTCGGTGCGTACCTACCGTCGCTATGTGGCCGACATCATGCGGGACCTACAGGTCGAATCGCGGTTCCAGGCCGGAGTGCGCGCCGTGCGCGCCGGGCTGATGGAGTCCGACCCCGAGTAGGGGCGGGCCGCACAACCGGGGAGGCAGCCGGGTTGTTGGCGGTTTGAACGTTATTGCCACGCTTCTGTCCGCCGGCGACCTGGCAGCTTCCTGTCGATTCCATCTTCTGACCGCGGGGTAACCGGCTCCCATCGGCAGCTTTATGACACGCCGACTAGTCGAACGCTGGTGTTCATCGGGCGCGTGACAGCTAGTGGACTCTGGGGTTGTCCCCTCCCGGACCGGCGCCTAGCGTCAGCGGAAGCTTCGTCGCTTTGCCCATGCCCGAAAATGGAGGTGCGCGGTAATGACCGCCATCGTCGAAGAGCGTCGTGAAACCATCAAGGAAATCGTCACCGATATCCTTGAGATCGACCCCGACGAGGTCACCGAGACCAGTCTCTTCAAAGAAGAGCATGACGCGGATTCACTGCGTGCCATTGAAATACTCGCGGCATTGGAGAAGACCTTCAACATTGTCATAGACCAGTCCGAACTCAGCCGGATGGTGAACCTCCGGGGCGTCTATGAGGTTGTCTCGGACGCGGCGGGCTGGTGACCGCCGGATCCTGGCGGACTCCTCGGAAGGCAGGGCGAAATGCGTGGTGAGCCGGGTCGTAGGGTCGTTGTCACCGGTCTCGGGGCGGTGTCCGGCATCGGCATCGGCGCGGCGGAATTCCTCGCCGGACTGCGCGCCGGGAAGAGCGCGGCAGGGCCCATCACCGCGTTCGACACGGAGGGCTTCGACCGCTCTACGGCGTGTGAGGTCAAGGATTTCGAGCCGGACCGGTGGATTCGAAATCTCGATGTGCGGACACTGGGCCGGGCCAGCCGGTTCTCGGTCGCGGCGGCCCGTATGGCGGTGGCCGACGCCGGATTCGCCGAGCCGGAGAGCGCACTGCGCGACATACCCTCTCTGATCTCCGTCGGCACGACCGACGGCGAGTCCAGGGACCTGGACCATCTGGTCGAGGAGGAAGTGGACCTGGGGCCCGAGCGGATGGATCCCACGGTCGCCCGGCGGGTGCCCGCGGGACGGCTGTCGAGCGCGATCGCCCAGGAGTTCGGCCTCACCCGCGCCGAGGCGGTCACCCTCCCCACCGCGTGCGCTGCCGGGAACTACGCGGTCGGCTACGGCTACGACGCCATCCGCGGCGGGGACGTGGACGTGGCGCTGTGCGGCGGGGCCGACGCCCTGTGCCGCAAGACCTTCACCGGCTTCTACCGGCTGGGCACCATCGCCCCGGAGCGCTGTCAGCCCTTCGACAAGGACCGCAAGGGCATCCTGACCGGCGAGGGCGCGGGCATCCTGGTGCTGGAGAGCCTGGAGTCGGCGCTGGCCCGCGGCGCCCGTATCTACGCCGAGGTGCTCGGCTACGGCCTCAACTGCGACGCGGACCATCCGGTGGCCCCCAACCAGGACAGCGTGGTCCGCTGTATGCGGCTCGCCCTGGAGAACGCCCGCGTCAAGCCGGACGAGGTCGACTTCATCTCCGCGCACGGCACCGGCACCAAGGCCAACGACACCACCGAGGCCCGCGCCATCCGCCAGGTCTTCGGGGACACCGCCCCGCCGCGCACGGTCTCCATCAAGTCGATGATCGGCCACTCCATGGGCGCCGCCGGGGCGTTGGCCTCCATCGCCTGCTCCCTCGCGCTCACCGAGGGCTTCATCCCGCCGACCATCAACCATGAGCACACCGACCCCGAGTGCGGTCTGGACTGTGTGCCCAACCAGGCCGTGACAGCGGACCTGAAGGTGGTCCAGAACAACGGGCTGGCCTTCGGCGGCAACAACGCCGTCGTCATCTTCGGCAAGGCCCGAGCGGACTGGTCATGAGCCAGCTGGTGACGGGCGCGGGCGCGGTGGCGAGCGTGGGCGAGGGCGTCGACGAGGTCTTCCGGGCCCTGTGCGCGGGCACCAGCGGACTTGGTGAACTGCGCGGCTTCGACCGGGAGCGGTACCGGACCCGCCACGCCTACGAGGTCGACGACCGCCCCGCGCCCGGCACCGACCTCCCCGGCCGCGCCACCGACTGGCTGCTGCGCGCGGTCGGCGAGGCCGCGGCCCAGGCGGGGCTCGGCGAGGACCTGAGCGAGGTGCCCGTCCTCATCGGCACCGGGCTGCGGGAGCTGCGCTCGGCCGAGCTCGCCTGGCGCGACGGCACCCCCTTCGACATCGACCGGCTGCACTTCGGCACCGCGTTGCGGACACGTTTCGGCGCGGTCCGCACCCACACCTTCTCCGGGGCCTGTTCGGCCTCCCTCTACGCGCTCGCACTCGCCGCCGACCTGCTGACCACGGGGGCCGAGGACACCGTCGTGGTGGCCGGAGTCGACACCCTCACCGAGTCGATGTACGGGCTGCTCGACCGAGTCAACGGCGAACCCCCCGACCGCGTCCGGCCGTTCGACCGGGACCGGCGCGGCGTGCTGATGGGCGACGGCGCGGCCGCCGTGGTGCTGCGCCGGGAGGAGCCCGGCGCGGAGCACCGCGCGCTCGGCCGGGTGCGCGCCGTCAGCATGAACTGCGACGCGAACCATGTGACCGCCCCCGACCCCCAGGGCATCGCGCGGGCGGTGCACGAGGCGCAGTGGCGGGCGGGCGTCAAACCCGGCGACATCGACCTGGTGCTGCTGCACGGGACCGGCACTCAGCTGAACGACGCCGCGGAGGCGACCGCCATCGCCGAGGTCTTCGGCCGCGAGGTCAGCGGACCCCTGATGACCGCCATAAAGTGCATGACCGGCCACACCTCGGGCGGCTCCGGGCTGCTCAGCCTGATCGTCGCGCTGGAGTCCATGGCCTCCGGCCGGGTGCCGCCCACCCTGGGCCTGGTCGAACCGCTGCCCGAGGCCGAGGCGTTCCGCTTCGTCCGGGAGGAGGCGCGGGAGGGCGGGGATCTGCGGGTCGCGCAGATCGACGCGTTCGGCTTCGGCGGGGTCAACGCGGTCGCCATCGTCGAGAGGGCCGGTCGATGACGCACGGCCCCCGCGAAGTCGTCGTCACCGGCGTGGGCCTGGCCGTTCCCGGCGTCGGCACCCCCGAGGCGCTGCTGCGCCGCACCGCCTGCCCCGTCACCGGGCCCGCCCCCGAACCGTTCGACACCGCCGCCCGGATCGGCCGCCGGGGCCACCGCTACAAGGACCGGGCCACCCGGCTGGCGCTGTGCGCCGCGCTGGAGGCGCTGCGGAACGCCGATCTGATCCCCGCCGACGGCGAGGAGGTGACCGTGCCCGGCGACACCGTCGGCGTGGTCGCCAGCTCCAACCTGGGCAACCTCGACACCGCCTGCCTCACCGCCGCCGCCATCGCCGAGCGGTCCGCCATGGACCTCAGCCCCATGAGCCTGCCGAACGCCTCCAGCAATGTGGTCGCCTCCTGGGTGGCCATCCGCCACGGGCTGCGCGGCCCCAATCTGATGCTGTGCAACGGGGCGACCTCCGGTCTGGACGCCGTGCACTGGGGCGCCACGCTGGTCGCGGCGGGCCGGGTCCGGCGTGCGGTGGTGATCGGCGTGGAGACGCACAACGCCGTGGTGGAGGATCTGCTCGGGCGGTCCGCGGGGGAACTGCTGGACGGCGCCGCCGCCCTGGTCGTCGAGGGTGCGCGCTGGGCCGAGGCCCGGGGGCGGCGAGCCGTCGCCGCACTCGGGCCGTACGAACGGCGGGCCGGGCTCGGCGGCTGCGTCGAGGCCCTGCTGCCCGACGGTGCCGCCCCCGGCGTCTGGTTCACCCCCGAGCGCTACGCCGAGGGGCCCGCCGGGGCCGTACCGGTGCCGGGGGGCGTGCCGCGCTACGACGTCACCGGTGCGGTGGGCCGGGCCTCCGGGGCCCTCGGGGTGCTCCAGTGCGCGGCGGCCGTCGGCTGGCTGGCCCGCTCCGGGGCCGGGGCCGATCCGGGAGCGGGAGCCGGAAGCGCCGCCTTCGGGACCGGTCCCGGGGCCGCGCCGGACCCGGTGCCCGCGTCCCGCCAGGCGCTGATCACCAGCGGGGACGACACCGCGGACGCCGTGGCCGGACTGCTGCTGCGCCCCGCGCCCGACCGGTGCCCCCCGCGCCCCGCACGTGCCCCCCTTATCTCCATGGAGTGTTCCCGATGACCGCCGTCGCCCCGCCGATGTCGACCAAAGCCCTGCTGACGGACGTCACCACCGTCCGGCTGCGCCCGCGCTACGAGGGGTCGAACATCTGCACCTGGATCGGCTTCAAACACGTCAACTACCTCGTCGAGGAAGCCGTACTGGTGCACTTCGCGGACTCCGGGGCGCCCGCCCGGCGGCTGTACGAGGAGCACGGTCTCGGGCTGGACATCGTTGCCCTGGAGACCCGCATCCTGCACGCCTTCCACATGGACGACGTGGCCGAGGCCGAGGTGGCGCCGGACACCGAGGACGACGACCGCACCCTCGGCTTCCGGGTGACCCTCCGCGTGGAGCGGGACGGCTCGGTCCTCAAGGCCGTGGCCGCCAAGGTGCGGGTCTCGCTGCGCGCCGACACCTATCTGCCGGAGGTCGGCGAACCCCCGGCCGAATTCGCGCCGTTCGTGGTGGACCGGCTGGGGGCCGAGGCGCGCACGGGCGAGCTCGCGCCGATCCGGGTGCGGATGCCGGACGCGGACGAAGCCACCGTACTGGCGTCGCTGACCGAGGGCCGCAACGCCTACGCCTGGAAGTGGAACATCCCGTACCCCTACTGCCACTTCACCGAGCGGCTCCAGATGTCCGGCTATCTGCGGCTGATGGAGGAGGCCAAGGACCGCTTCGTCCTCGACCGCGGCATCTCCATCAAGACCCTGCTGGACGACCGCAAATGGATACCGGTCGTCCCCCGGTCCTCGGTGCGCGTCCTCGACGAGGCGGTGATGGAGGAGGACCTCTACACCGTCTACACGGTCGAGGAGATCTTCAAGGACCTCACCTACACCGCCCGGATGGACTGCTTCGTGGTCCGCGACGGCGCGCTCACCCTCACCGCCACCGGCCGGATCACCCACGGCTACGCGGTGATCGACAACCGGAGCGACTGGCGGCTGGTCCCCTTCGACCGGCGGGTGCTGGACGCGCTCGGCGGAGAGCAGAGCGGCACCTGATGGACGACGTACTGGTCACCGGCCTCGGCGCGCTGTCCCCGCTGGGCGCGGGCGTCGATGCCTTCTGGCGCGGGATGCACAAGGCGGACACCGCGCCGTCGCGGGTCCCCGATCCGCTCGCCCACATGGACCATCCGCTGATGTACCTGGTGCCGGAGGCCGATATCCCGGACGGCCCGGAGGAGCAGGACGGGCTGCCGCTGGGGCGCGGCTCGCGGTTCGCGCTCGCGGCGGCGCGCGAGGCGGTCGCCGACGCGGGGCTGGCCGTGCTGGAAGGGCCGGAGACCACGGGCGGCGGGCTCGATCCGCGCCGGGTGGCCGTCGCCCTCAGCACCGGTATGGGCGACACGGATCTGCACGAGGGCTGGTGGACCGGCGGCGCCCCCGCGTCCGGCCGCTGGGCGCCCCCCTTCCCGTCGGCCTCGGTGGTCGGCGGGTGGTTCGGCGCCCAGGGCGTCAACACCTGCGTCAGCAACGCGTGCGCCGCCAGCGGCTACGCGCTCTCGGTGGGCGCCGATCTGATCCGCTCCGGCGAGGCCGACGTGGTGCTCGCGGGGGGCGCCGAGGCGTACTCCCGGACCGCCCTGGCCTGCTTCAACCGGCTGGGTGCCATCGACCCCGAGCGCTGCCGCCCGTTCGCCGCCGAACGGCGGGGCACCGTCTTCGGCGAGGGTGCCGCCGTGCTCGTCCTGGAGTCCGCCACGCACGCCCGCGCGCGCGGCGCGCGCACCGTCTACGGCCGTCTGGCGGGCGCCGGCTGGAGCTGCGACGCGTACCACGCGACCGCGCCCGAGCCCTCCGGTGAGCAGATCGAGCGCGCGATGCGCGAGGCGCTCCGGGAGGCGGGGGCCGGGACCGGGACGGAGTCCGGGGCCGAACCCGGCTCCGGCGGGCTGGGGTTCGTGATCCCGCACGGCACCGGCACCGAGCTCAACGACGTGGTGGAGAGCCGGGTGCTGGACGCGCTGACCCCCCGAACGCCGCTCTACAGCGTCAAGGCGCTCATCGGGCACACCGGCGGCGCGGCGGGCGCCTTCGCCGCGCTGGCCGCCAGCCTGGTGCTGCACCACCGGACGCTGCCGCCGAACGTGCCGGTCGGCGAGCGGGACCCGGAGTGCGCGGTGCCGCTGCCGTCCGGCTCCGCGCCCATGACCGGGGCGTACGGGCTGGTCAACGCCTACGCCTTCGGGGGCAACAACATCTCGCTCGTCTTCGGGGAGGCCGCCGCGTGAGCGATGAACCGGCCGTCGGCCTGGTGGTGACGGGCATCGGCACCGTGGGCGCGGACGGCTTCGACTTCCGTACGGCGCTCGGCCGGCACGGCTACAAGTACCTGCCCGCCGCCTCCCAGTACTTCCTCGCCGCGGCCAAGCGCGCGCTGGCCCAGGCGGGCCCGGACGCCCTGGCGGCGGTCGGGCCCGAGGAGCGGGGCGCCGCGGTGGGCACCAACAGCGCGGCCGTCGCCCTGCACCACAGGATGGACAGCACGGTCACGGCCACCGGGGCGGGCGATCTGTCGCCGGTCACCGCGCCCTACTTCTCCATCAACCTCTTCGGCAGCCGGCTGGCCACCGAACACGACCTCAAGGGCTTCAACCTCACCTTCACCAGCCCCCGGGTCGCGGGCCTCGAGGCGCTCCAGATGGGCCAGCGCGCCCTCGCCACCGGCCGGGCCCGGCGGCTGCTGGCCGGGGCCACCGAGGAGGCGCTGCCCGAGGGCGAGCCGGGCGCGTACACCTCGGAGGCCGGGGCCGTCGCGCTGATGCTGGAGCCCGAACCGGCCGCCCGCGGCCGTGGGGTGGCGGCGCTGGGCCGGGTGGGCGTCCGCTCGTTCTTCCTGCCGCCGAAGGTGGCCGCCTCCGCCGAGGGGGCCGAGCGGGCCGCGGCGCTGCTGCGGGACGCGCTGGACGCCCTCGGCCACCGGCCGGACCGGCCCCTGGCCGTCACCGCCGTACTCGACGGCTCCCCGGTCGGCGAGGCCATGGCGGCGGCGCTGGACGAGAAGGCGCTGGGCGGGCGGGCCCTGGCGGGGAAGCCCGAGCGGGTCCCGGCGGGCGCGGGCGCCCTGGAGCCGGTGGCGCGCGTGGCCGCCGCGCTCGGCGCACCGGAGGGCCACCCCCACGCCGTGGTCACCGCCGCGGCCGAGGGGAACGCCGCCGTCTGCCTGGTGACCCCGGGCTGCCTGGAGATCCCGGGCGGCCTGGATACCTCGGGCTGTCTGGAGATCCCGGGCTGTCTGGAGACCTCGGGCGACGCGAGTGCCATGACGGATCCGCCCGGCGGAAGCGAGCGGCCCAGGGACGGACGACGGAGGGCGAGCGACCGATGATCACCCGACTCGAAGGTTCCTGGTGCCTGGTCCTGGGCGCCTCCAGCGGTATGGGCCTGGCCATCGCCCATGAACTGGCCCGCGAGGGCGTCCACATCCTCGGCGTCCACTTCGACACCACCGACGGCCAGGAGAAGGCCGCCGTCGCCCGGGAGGAGATGCGCGGCCACGGCGTCGAGGCCCACTTCTTCAACGCCAACGCCGCCTCCGCCCGCACCCGCGAGGAGCTGCTGCCCCGGTTCGAGGGGCTGACCGGCGGCACGGGCATCCGGATCGTGGTGCACTCGCTCGCCTTCGGCACCCTGCTGCCGTACGTCGGCGCCGAGGGCGAGGACAGCCTGACCGCCCGCCAGATGAACATGACGCTCGACGTGATGGCGCACTCGCTCGTCTACTGGACCCAGGACCTGTTCACCGCGGGGCTGCTGCGCCGGGGCGCCAAGGTGTACGCGATGACCAGCGCCGGGGGCACCAGGGTGATGCCCCACTACGGCGCCGTCTCCGCCGCCAAGGCCGCCCTGGAGTCCCATGTGCGCCAGCTCGCCCTGGAACTCGCGCCCTCCGGCATCGCCGTCAACGCGCTGCGCGCCGGGGTCACCCCGACCCCGTCCATGGAGCGCATCCCCGACAGCGACCGGCTCGCCGCGTACGCCCGGGACCTCAATCCGCACCGGCGGCTGACTCGGCCCGAGGACGTCGCCGAGGCGGTCTCGCTGCTCTCGCGCACCGACTCCTCCTGGATCACCGGCAATGTGATCGGCGTGGACGGCGGTGAACTGCTGACATGACGGGCCATCTGCTGATCGAGAGCGGCGGGCCGCAGACCGGACCCGCCTGTGAGCGGTTCCTCGGCGATGCGGCGCGGCTGGCCAGGGACGGTCACCAGGTGGTGCTGTTCCTCGTGGAGAACGGGGTGACCGCCGCCGTCCCCGGCACCGCCCCGGGCATCGAGACGTTCCTGAGCGACGGCGGCGAGCTGTGGGTGGACACCTTCTCCGCCGCCCAGCGCGCCCTGCCCGCCGCCGATCTGACGCCCCGGGCGCGGCTGGTGGAGATGGACGACGTGGCCGCCAAGCTGCTGGAACCGCGGATCAGGGCGGTGTGGCACTGATGCCCAGACCCGTCCCCCGTACCGATGTACTGCTCAACCTCTTCGGCGCGCCCCACCAGACCGACCTGGTCACCTCGGCGCTGCGGCTGGCGGCCGCGCTGCTCGCCCGGGGCGCCCGGGTGCAGATCTGGACCTGCGGCGACGCCACCCGGCTGACCGGCGCCGCCCTCGGCGACACCAAACCGCGCGACTACACCGACCTGGGGCGCGAGCACCCCTCCACCGCCCGGGTCGTCCGCGAGCTGATCGAGGACCACCCCGACCGGCTGTACTGGTACGTCTGCCGCTTCTGCGCCGAGGAGCGGGGCGCCGCCGAGCAGATCCCGCAGGTCCGCAAGCGGGCGCCGTTCGTCTTCGCCGAGCATGTGAACGCGGCGGACAAGAGCCTGCTCATGGGGGTGTGCTGAGCCATGGGCGACCAGGCGCGCTGGCTGCTGATCGTGGAGCGGGCGTACCGGGGCTCGATCGAGACCCAGTACGCCGACGCGCTGTACTGCGTGCCCGATCTGCACCGGCAGAGCGGCGGCTGCGATCTGGCGCTGCGCGGCCACGCCGCCGGCTACGCCCTCGACTCCGGCTCCCGGCCCGCGCTGCGCCTCGGCGACCGCACCCTGGACACCCTGCCCCATCCGCCCACCTCCGTGGCGAGGCTGTTGGCCGCCGGGGTGACCGTGCTGGTCGAGGAGGACGGTCTGGCCGCGCTCGGCCGCACCGCCGCCGAGCGGCTGCTGCCCGGCGTACGCGTCATCCGGGGCGACGACCTCGCGGCCCGCTGGCCGTCGTACGAACAGGTGTGGTTCCTGTGACCCGCCGCCCCCACGGCCCCTTGGCCCCAACCGAAGGAGTACCCGAACCCATGGTCAACGCCCCCTCCGGGGCAGCCCCGGTCATCTCGGCCTGGACCGCCGTATCGCCCCTGGGACTGCGCGGGTCCGACTTCACCGCGGCCCTGCGATCCGGCCGCTCGGCCGCCCGGCCGCTGGACCCCGAGGAGTGGTCGGCGCCGTTCCGCGAGGCGAGCCTCGTGCCCGACTTCCACATCCGGCAGATCCTCGGCCGCAAGGGCACCCGCTCCATGGACCGGGCCACCGGCCTCGCCGTCACCGCGATACGCCATCTGCTCACCGGGGAGCGGGAACACGGCGAGGGCGAGCGGCTGCCGGGGGTGGACGAGGAGACCGGTCTCGCGCTCGGCACCAGCACCGGCTCCGCCCAGAGCATCATGGACTTCACCCGGGACTCGCTGGTCGGCGAGAAGCCCTTCTACGTGGACCCGGCCCGGTTCCCCAACACCGTGATGAACTGCGCGGCCGGCCAGTCCGCCATCTGGCACGGGCTCAGGGGCCCCAACACCACCATCGCGGGCGGCCGCGCCACCGGGCTGCTCGCCCTGCGGTACGCGGTGCGGCTCCAGCGCGCCGGACGGGCCAGGGCCGTGCTGTGCGGGGCGGTCGAGGAGTTCTCCTCGGCCCGCGCCTGGCTGGAGTGGCACGCCCGCGCGGACGAGAACAGCGCCGCCGTGCTCGGCGAGGGGGCGGCCGTGTGGCTGCTGGAGCCCGACGCCTCGGCGCGCGAGCACGGCCGCGAGGGGCTGGCCGAGGTGGTGGGCCTGGAGTTCGGCTGCGTCGCGGACGCGAAGGCCGCCCGTACGGTGCTCGCCGACACGATCGGCCGGCTGCTGGACCGCACCGGGGTGACCCCCGGCGAGCTGAGCGCCGTCGCCGACTCCGGCGCCCCCGGTGCCGAGGGGGAGGCCGAGCTCGCCGCCCTCGCCGACGCCCTCGACGGCGAGGAGCCGCCGCGGATCACGGCCGCCGACATCATCGGGGACACCTGCGCCGCCGCGGCGGCCTTCCAGATCGCCACCGTGCTCGCGATGGCCGAGCGCAAGGAGATCCCCTCCGGCGGAACCGCCCTGGTCACCACAGTGGACCGGGACGGTGTGGTCGGCGCGGCCCTGCTGCGGATCCGGTGACGGGCCGCCGCCCCCCGAACTGAAGGAGCTGGTTGAGATGACGGACCGAGAGACGATGGGCGCGGCCCTTGTGGACGAGGCGCCCCGTACGGCGCTGGTCTTCCCCGGACAGGGCGCCCAGAAGGCGGGCATGGGCGAGGCGTGGCGGGACACCGCGTCCTGGGCGCTGGTGGCGGAGATCTCCGAGTACACCGGTATCGACGTCGAGGAACTCCTGCTGAAGGCCGACGACGAGACGCTGCGCCGCACCGACCTCGCCCAGGTCGCCGTCTTCACCACCGAGGTGCTCGCCCACCGCGAGGCGGAGGCCGCCGGGCTGCTGGGCGGAGTGGTGGCCTGCGCCGGGCACAGCCTGGGCGAGTACACCGCGCTGCACGCCGCCGGGGCCGTGCCGCTCGCCGACACCGCCCGCCTCGTCGCCGCCCGCGGCCGGGCCATGCGCGCGTGCGCCGAGCGGTCGCCCGGCACCATGGCCGCCGTGGTGCGGCTCGGCCCGGAGACCGTGGAGGCGCTGGTCGCCCGGGTCCAGGAGGAAGGCGGCCAGGAGGACGGCGGCCAGGTCTGGATCGCCAATGTGAACGCGCCCGGCGCCATCGTGCTCTCGGGCACCGCCGAGGCCGTGGACCGGCTCGCCGAACTGGCCGTGGAGAGCGAGGGCAAGGTGATCCGGCTCGCCGTCGGCGGCGCCTTCCACAGCCCGCTGATGGCCGCGGCCGCCGACGAGCTGCGCGAGGCCCTGGCCGCCGTGGACTTCGCTCCCGAGCACACGCCGGTCGTCGCCAACGTGGACGCCCGCCCGTACGCGAGCGGCGAGCACTGGCGGGACCTCGAACTGACCCAGCTCACCAGCCCGGTGCGCTGGGAGGAGAGCGTCCGCACGCTCGCCGGCGAGCTGGGCTGCGTCCGGTTCGTGGAGCTGGGCCCCGGGCGCCAGCTGACCGGCATGATCCGCCGGATCGCGGACGGCGCGCTCACCGTCCCGGTCGAGTCGGCCGCCGCCCTCGCCAAGCTCATCACCCCCGAACCCTGAGCCCCGCGCTCTGACAGCGGAAAGGAGACCCCCGCATGGCCGACGCCACCGCCGCCGTGGACATGGACGAGCTGCGCACCTTCGTCGCGGATGTGCTCGACGTGGACGAGGAGGACGTCACCGACGACGCCGACTTCGTCAAGACCCTCGGCGTGGACTCCCTGATGGCCCTCGAGGTCATGGTCGTCCTGGAGAAGAAGTACTCGGTGAAGCTGGAGGAGCGGGAGATGAAGGACATCACCACGCTCCGGAAGGTGCACGACCTGCTCGCCTCGAAGATGGGGATGTGAGATGACGGCGGTCGCGTGCGGGCCGGTGGACGGCACCGTGGAGGTCGTGGACCCGGGCGTCCCCGGTGAGCGGCCCGCCCGGTGCGTGGCCGTGGTCGGCGCGTCGGAGAAGGTGTTCGCCGGGC
Source organism: Streptomyces javensis (assembly GCF_039525925.1). Lineage (NCBI taxonomy): Bacteria > Bacillati > Actinomycetota > Actinomycetes > Kitasatosporales > Streptomycetaceae > Streptomyces > Streptomyces javensis. The sequence goes on from NZ_BAAAIF010000015.1 coordinate 162,358, forward strand.
ACTTTCCGGGGTTCGCCATCTTCCCCGGGGTGTGTGTCGTGGAGTACGTCCAGCGCGGCGCCCTCGCCACCATGCCGGAGCGCGAACCGGGCGGGCGCTGGGTCCTGGCGGCCGTCGAGTCCTCCCGCTTCCTCAGCCCGGTCTACCCCGGTGACGAGCTGACCAGCGAATACGTCTGGTCGCGCAAGGACGGTGGCTGGCGCTGCCGGGCCTCGGCGGCCACCGGGCGCGGGCCCGCCGCGCAGATAAGGCTGCGCTTCGAGAACCGGGACGTCCCGGGCGCGGCGGCCGGGGCGGGGGAGCGGAGAGACCAAGACGTACGCGCCCGAGGAGCGGACGCCGGATGATCACCGTTGACGAGATCAAGCGGATGCTGCCGCACCGCTACCCCATGCTGCTGGTCGACCGGGTCACCGAGCTGGTGCCGGGCGAGCGGGCGACCGGGCTGAAGGCGGTCACCTGCAATGAGCCCTGGTACGAGGGGATGCCGGACACCGCGACCGAGGAGGACTACCACTATCCGTGGACGGTGCTCATCGAGTCCTGGTGCCATGTGGCCGGGGTGCTGGTCACCTGGGACCGGCCCAACCCCGATGTGCGCTCGGGCAAGGCGATGCTGCTGGGCGGCATCTCGGACGCGGAGTTCCACCGCCCGGTGGTTCCCGGCGATGTGGTGGAGCATCATGTGCGGCTGGCCCGCCAGGTCGGCGAGACCTATGTCTTCGAGGGCGAGAGCCTGGTCGGCAAGGAGACCGCCCTCACCATGGGGCGGCTGACGATGACCATGCGCCCGGCCTCCGACCTGGCCGCCCCGCCCGTGCCCGAGCCGCCCGTGCCCGACCCGCTCTGACCGCACACCACCTCCGGGAGAAGGATCTCACCGTATGTCCGACCGAATATCCGACGACACGGGCCGCGCATCCGGTGACGAGGAGCCGACGCCGCGCGTCGCGCTGGTCTCCGGCGGCTCCCGCGGCATAGGCCGGGCCACCGTGCTCCGGCTGGCCCGGGACGGTTTCGATGTGGCGTTCTGCCATCGCTCCAGCCCCGACGCCGCCCGTGACCTGGAGGAGGAGGCGGCGCGGCTCGGCGGCGGGCGGGTGCTCGGCAGGCAGACGGACGTCCGTGACGCGGGCGCGGTGCGCGAGCTGGTCGCCTTCACCGAGGAGTCGCTCGGCCCGGTCGAGGTCGCGGTCACCTCCGCCGGGATCACCCGGGACAATCCGCTGCTGCTGATGACGGACGAGGAGTGGCGCGGCGTCCTGGAGGTCAATCTGGACGGCACCTATCACCTGTGCCGCTCCGTGGTGTTCGGAATGATGAAACGCAAGTCCGGATGCGTCATCAACATCTCGTCCGTGGCCGGTGTCCACGGCAATGCGACCCAGAGCAATTACGCGGCCTCCAAAGCGGGCATCATCGGCTTCACCAAGTCGCTCGCCAAGGAGGTCGGCCGGTACGGCATCCGAGCCAATGTGGTGGCACCCGGCTTCATCGAGACCGATATGACGGCCGAGCTCTCCGACCGGATGCGCAAGGAGGCGGAGCAGAGCATCCCGCTGCGCCGCTTCGGCCGTCCCGAGGAGGTCGCCGACATGGTCGCGTACCTGGTCGGAGCGGAGTATGTGACCGGCGCGGTGTTCCAGGTGGACGGCGGCATCGTCCTCTGACGGACACCCTCGGCACCGCCGTGCGGGCGGTGCGCACGATGTGATCGCTCGCTGAACGGGCGGTACGCAGGAGACGGACGAGCGAGGTGGTACGGAAGTGGCAGCCAAGCGCAGCAAAGTGCCGCGGTTCTATTTCAATTTCCGCAGCCCGTACAGCTGGATCGCCTACCGTGATCTGATGGACCGCTATCCGGATGTCGCACAGGCGGTGGAATGGCACCTGTGGTGGGAGCCGGACGCGGACGGGGAGCGCCGTATGGCCGAACTCGGCCATCACTTCCCCTATTCGGCGATGTCCCGGGAGAAACATCTCTATATCCTCCAGGATGTGCGCCGGCTGACGACCGACCGCGACCTCGCGGTGAGCTGGCCGGTGGATCACGACCCGGTCTGGGAGGTGCCGCATCTGCCGTACTTCCTCGCGCTCGACGCGGGGCTCGGCCCCGCCTGGATCGAGCGCGTCTACCGGGCGCGCTGGCAGGAGGGCCGCGACATCTGCGACCGTACGACCATCGCGGAGATCGCCGGAGAGCTGGGGCTGCCGGCCGAACGCGCGGCGGCGGCCGCCGATGACGAGGAACTGCGCGGCGGCCGGGGGCTCCGGGCCCTGCTCGCGGTCAGCGACGCCGGGGCGTTCGGCGTGCCGTTCTTCACCCACGGCTACGACAAGTTCTGGGGCGTGGACCGGCTGGCGGCCTTCGTCGCCTCGGTCCGCTCGGGGTCCGGCTCGGGGGCCGGGCCGAGGCCCGGGTCCGGCTCCCGGTCCCGGGACACGCCCCCCGCCGGAGGGCCGGACGCGGACTTCGCCGAGCTGTCGGACGCGGACTTCGCCGCCGCCCGGTCGGCCGATCCGGGCCATGCCGGGGGCTGTGGCTGACTCTTCGCCCGCCCGCTCGTTCACACGTTGTCGCCCGTCCACCCGTCCGATCCGACCGCCCAGCCCCCCGCTCGCCCAGCCGCCCGTCCCGACCGAGACGAGAACGCCCTGACCGCCGACGGACACTCCCCCTCCTGGAGGACGCAGATGCCCGAGCCACGCCAGACGTCGGCGCGGCCTCCTTCCCTGGGAGCCCGCGCCCTCTCGGCCGCGGCCCTGCCGATCGCCCCGCTGTTCGGGGCCTCGCTGGCGTATCTGGCCTTCCATCCGCGGCGCCGGGAGCAGCGGGAGCACCCCAGGGACCACGGGCTGCCCTGCACCGAGCTGAAGATCCCCTTCGCGGCGCGGAAACACCTCGACACCTGGCTGTGCCCGGGGTCCCCCGAGAAGGTGGTGGTGCTCGGGCACAGCATGGCGACGGCGAAGGACCACAGCCTCCGCCACGCCAAGTTCCTGCACGACGCCGGGTACACCGTCTGTCTGTTCGACCACCGCAACCACGGGGCCAGCAGCGACGACCGGGCGCTGTTCGGGCTCGGCGACCGGTTCGCGAGCGATGTCACCGCCGTGGTGTCCCATCTGCGCGGCCGAGGCGGGTACGGCACGGCGCGGATAGCCTTCTACGGCTTCTCGTTCTCGTGCTTCTCGTCCATGTGGGCGCTGACGCACGACGGATTCGAACTTGACGCGCTGGTGTGCGACAGCGGGCCGGGGCACGACGTCCCGCCGCTGCTGCGCAAGTTCCTGGAGGCGGAGGCGCTGCCGCTGCCCGCCGTGCTGAAGGGCGAACCGGCCCGTTCGGTGGTGGCGCGGACGCTGTGCGCCGTGGGTCCGGCCATGCTCCGGGCCCAGTGGCCACCGCCCGCGACGGGCAAGTTCGCCAAGATCCCCCTGTTGTTCATGTCGGGCGAGCACGATGCGATCGTGCCGCCCTCCTCGGTGGACGCGCTGGCCGAACGCTATGCCCAAGCCGAGACGCACGTCCTGCCGGGAGCCGAGCATCTGCTCGGGCTGGAGACCGATCCCGAAGGCTACGCGAGCGTGGTGCTGGATTTCCTCGAGCGGGCCCTGGGGTAGCCACCTTGACCGTCCCCGACGGGACGGAACTTTTCGGAAGAGGGAAGAGAGAGCATGCAAAAGGTGCTCATCGCCAACCGTGGCGAGATCGCTGTCCGTGTTGCCCGTGCCTGCCGGGATGCCGGGATCGCGAGCGTAGCCGTCTACGCCGATCCGG
>NZ_BAAAIF010000016.1:0-86575 GCF_039525925.1 Streptomyces javensis
CGAGCCGCCCCGCCGGACTGCCGCGCCCTGCCCGTACGCCCTTGCCCCGCGCGAGCTCGTGGGCAATGGCGGCCGCGGTGCCCTGGACGGCAGCCGCGGTGCCCTGGACGGCGGCCGCCGGGCCGGGCACGGCGGTCCTGGCCGAGGCGGACGGCCGGGCGCTGGCCGCCGCGGTCGGGCTCCACCCGTTGGCCGGACCCCGGCCAACGGCGCCGCCGACAACCGGACCACGCCCCGAGGCAGCCCCACCACCCAGCGCCGCACCCACGGCAGGGGCTCGGCCCGTCTGTGCGAGGGCACGGCGAGGGGCCCACCGCCAACCAAGCCGGTTGCCCTGGCCCGAAGGGGCGGTCAGGGCCCCGGCGGGTCGCCGAGCCGGACCACCGCGGCGTAGCCCCGCGCGGGAGAGCTCCCTGGCGAGGGCAGCGATGGCACCACCGGTGGCAGAGCCACCCGCCGAAGCGCCGCGCCGCAGCCCCCCGTGAGAGAACCCCCCGGCGAGGGGCACAGTCGCGCCCCCGGCCGCCGGGCCACCTGCCGGACTGCCGGGGCGGCGTAGCCCCGCGCGGGAGAGCCCCCTGGCGAGGGCAGCGATGGCACCACCGGTGGCAGGGCCACCCGCCGAAGCGCCGCGCCGCAGCCCCCCGTGAGACAACCCCCCGGCGAGGAGCGCAGTCGCGCCCCCGGCCGCCGGGCCACCTGCCGGACCACCGCGGCGCAGCCCCGCGCGGGAGAGCCCCCTGGCAAGGGCAGCGGCGGCGCCTCCCGCTGCCGGGTCACCCGCCCGGGTGCCGCGTCGGCCTGGCTTGGTGGCCCCGGCCTCGTGGGCGGCAACCACCGGTGCCCGGTGGCCTGCCTCGGAGGCGTGACCTGCGGCGGGGGCCAGGCCTCTGGTCGCGGCCCAGGCGATCGCCGTGCCCGCCGCGAGGGCGCCGAGCGGGGCCGCCGAGGAGCCGCCGACCGCCTCCCGCCGGGAGACCGTGGTCACCGCGAGGGTGTGGGCGCCCAGGAGAGCGGCCGGGCGCAGGGCGGAGCGCGGGACGGCAGGGGCAGAGCGCGGGGAGCGGACGGGGGCGGAGTGGGCGGAGGCCGTGGCGCCGAGGAGGAGGTCCAGTGCGCGGGCGGCGGCCATGGCGGACGGGCCCGCGGGGGTGTTCTTCAGCCCCAGGTCGTACGCCCACACCGTGCCCGCCAGGGCCGTCGCCGTGGCGAGGGCCGGGGGACCCGCGGCGGCGGCGCAGAGCAGCCCGGCGGCGGTCAGCCCGGTCGCGGCGGTCAGTGCCGCGGCCGGGGCGATACGGCCCGACGGCAGCGGGCGGCCGGGGCGTTCCACGGCGTCGATGTCCCGGTCGGCCCAGTCGTTGAGCGCCATGCCCGCCTCGTACAGGCACAGCGACGCGCAGACCGCGAGCGCCGTGCCCCGGTTGGGGCCGCACCGGGCCGCGGCCGCGCCCGCCAGGGCGTCACCCGGCACGGTGAACAGGGCGGACACCCTGAGGAGTTCGGCCCAGTCGCCCCACGTCCCGAAGGGCCCCCGTGCCCCCGCCTCGGCCGTCACGACCGGCCCCGCAGCCGCCCGGCGAAGCCGACGAGCGCCGCGTGCTGCTCGGCGAGTGCGGCCGGGCCGCCGTCCGGGTCCTTGAAGTAGAAGCCGAGTTCGGGGAGCGGCCCGGTGAGGCCGACCTCATGGGCGCGGGCGGTCAGCCGGGCCAGATCGAGGACGAGCGGTGCGGCGAGGGCCGAGTCGCAGCCCTGCCAGATGGTCTGGAGGACCATCCGGGAGCCGAGGAAGCCCTCGAAGGAGACGTGGTCCCAGGCGGTCTTCCAGTCGCCGAGCGCGGGCACGTTGTCGATGTGCAGCTCGCCGTCGGGGAGTTCGCCGAGGGTGTCGGAGAGTACCCGCGCCTTACCCGCGTTCTTGGCCGCCGCGGCGCCCGGGTCGGCGAGCGCGGCGCCGTCGCCGCCGCCGAGGAGGTTCGTACCGGACCAGCTCCGCACGGCCAGCGCCCGCTGGGCGAACATCGGCGCGAGAACGGACCGCAGCAGCGTCTGCCCGGTCTTGCCGTCGCGCCCCGCGTACGGCAGCCCGGAGCGCTCGGCCGGTTCGCGCAGGCGGGGGTGGTGGAGCCCGGTGGAGGGCGTGAAGTTGACGTACGGGCATCCGGCGCGCAGCGCGGCGGCGGCGTAGAGCGAGCTGGGCGGCAGGGTCCCGGCGTCCTCCGGGGCCGCCTCGGTGGAGGCGACGTTGACGACGACGGCGCGGGCGAGGTCGTGCGTACGGACGAACTCGGTGAGGTCGGCAGCGAACGCCGCGATCAGCTCCTCCTCGCCCCGGCCGTCGCCGGGCTGTGGTCCGCCCGGGCGGACGGCCGCGTCGGCGGTGGCGAGTTCGCCGCGTACGGCGGCGGGCAGCCCGTGCGGCAGCACCCCGTCGGCGGCCAGTGCCTCGGCCCGCTTGGGCAGCGGGGTGGCGGCGGTGTCATGGCCGCCGAAGACGAGGTCGGCGAGCGCGGGCAGGCCGCTGTCCGCGAACGCCGCGGTCTCGGTGACCATTCCGGTCGCCGGCTGAAGCCCCCCGGCGACGGCGGCGCAGCCCGCCACGGCGGTAGTGGCGACGGAACCGCGAGCGCCGATGAGCCAGACCCCGGTACGGGGTGCGTCGCGGAGTGGGGTGATGTCGTCGGGACGGGTGGTCACTGGCTGCCTCCCGGGGGCTGGGCGTGGGTTGCGCAGGTGGTTCGGGGTGGCGCGGATCCGCGTCGGTGGCACCGGTTCGGTCGTGGCGCGGGGGGTGGAATGGTCGGGCGGACGTGGCGCGGGGCTGGTGTGGTCGGCCGGTCGTGGCGCGGGGGTGGTGGCGACGGTTCGGACGTGGCGCGGGGGTGGAATGGTCGGGCGGACGTGGCGCGAGGGTGGTGTGGTCGGGCGGGCGTGGCCGAGGCCGCCCCGCGCCCGGGAGTCGGGACCGGGGCGGGGCGGCCGGAGCCGCCGGGTGGGTGACCCGGGGCCGTCAGGGTTCCGGCGCTGGACGGGTGGTGGGGGTGGCGGCGGGAGGAGGCGGCGTACTCCTGCCCGCCGCCACGCCGTCCCCACGGCTCCCCTCGGGCCGTCGGGACGGCGGACCGGGGGGCCTAGCCGTCGTGGTGGCGCTGGTGGTGGCCGCCGCCCTTCGCCGGCAGGTCCTTGACGCGGATGTCGCGGAAGGAGACCTCGTCCCCCTCCCCGTGGTTCTGGATGCCGACGTAGCCCTGGAGCAGGCTGCGCGCCGGGTCCCGGTTGGTGAAGTCGTTGATCTTCACGCCGTTGAGCCAGATCCGTAGCCGCTCGCCCTGGACCCGGATCTCGTACGTGTTCCACTCCCCCGGCGGGTTCAGCGCCGCGTCCCGCTTGGCGAGGTCCGCTGACTGGAAGCCGTAGACCGAGCCGGTGGTGTGATCGGGGGTGTCCGTGGCGTCGATCTGCACCTCGTAGCCGTTGTTGACCGCCGACCAGGGGTCGTCGGAGGCCGGGAAGCCGACGAAGACGCCGGAGTTGTCGTCGCCCGCCATCTTCCAGTCCAGCTTGAGCGAGTACGAGCGCAGTTCGCGCGCGTCGTACCAGAGCATCCCCATGCCGCCCGTCGAGGTGAGGGTCCCGGAGGCGGTGTCGAGGGTGAAGCTCCCGGGGCCCGCCTGCTTCCAGCCGTCCGTCGAGGTGCCGTCGAAGAGGGGGCGGTAGCCCTGCTCGGGGCGGCAGTCGGCCTGCACGGCGCCGGTGGCGTAGCGGATGCCGCCGAGCAGGTGCTGCCGGAAGGCGGGGTCGGCGTAGGACTCCTTGGTGTGGCCGAAGCCGGTGTAGAAGGCGCGGCCGCCCCGGTACTCCTGGCACCACGAGATGGGGTGGTCCTCGCCCATCGCGCCGCCCTGGTACGAGGATTCGTCGAGGGTGGCGAGGACCCGCACCCGCTCCCTCGGGTTGGTGCGGTAGTTGTACCACTCATCCGTCCGCTCCCACGTCGGCGCCAGGTGCGCGGTCGCGGGGTTGCCCCGGTCCTCCACGTTCACGGTGGCCCGCTGGATCGCGGGGTGGGACTGGAAGTACGCCCCGGCCAGGCCCTCGTAGAAGGGCCAGTCGTACTCGGTGTCGGCGGCCGCGTGGACGCCGACGTAGCCGCCGCCCGCCCGCACATAGCGCTCGAACGCGGACTGCTGGGCGGTGTCGAGGACGTCGCCGGTCGTGGAGAGGAAGACGACGGCGTCGTAGCGGGCGAGGTTGCCGGGGGTGAACGCGGCGCCGTCCTCGGTGGCGTCGACGGCGAAGCCGCTCCGCGCGCCGAGCTCCTTGATGGCGGCGATGCCGTCGGGGATCGAGTCATGGCGGAAGCCGGCCGTCTTGGAGAAGACCAGGACCCGGTCGTCGTCGGCGGCGCCGGACGCGGCGGCCCCGGACGCGGCGGCGGGCAGGGCCGTCAGGGCGAGCAGCAGCGTGGCCCCGGCGGCGGCGAGCCGCGCCGCACGCCGGGAGCGGGTTCCGGAGGCGGGTCGGGAGCCGGGTCTGGGGTGCGGAGAGGTGTGCGGGTGCATATCCGTCGTGCTCCTTCCTCCCGGGCCGGGGGCGGCGGCCGCGAGCGGCCGCCGCCCCGGGCCCCGGGCGTCAACTCGTCAGCCGGTGCCGATCGTGAAGTCGTCCACGTCGAAGAGCGCTCCCGCACCGCCCTTGAAGACGAGGGTCAGCGCGGTGGTGCCGGTCGGGGGCTTCCTCAGCGTCGTCTTGACGTCCTGGAAGGTCTCCCAGTCGCCGGTCACCGGCACGGTGACGGTGCCGAGCAGCCGTCCGGTCGAGGAGCCGCTGCGGATCTCCAGCGTGCCGCCGGCGCCCGCCGAGGAGACCCGTGCGGTGAAGTCCTTGGCGTTGCCCAGCACATACGGGGTGAAGGAGATCCAGTCCCCGTTCTCGATGTTGCCGACCGTCTTGCCGCCGTTGGCCGGGGTGTGGGAGATCACCGAGACGCCCTGGCTCTTCCCGTAGTGCTCGGCCTGCCGGTGCTTGGGCTGGACGATGGACTGGTCGTGGACGGTCAGCGGCGGCTGGCCGCCCCCGCCGCCGTCGGTGTACTCGGCGTCGAAGACCCCGAAGATGTTGGCGTTGGGGTCGTGCTCCCCGTCCGCGTTGGTCTTGATGGTGCCGGAGCAGCCGTTCGCCGTGGTGACGGGGTGGCCGTGGCTGTCATGGCCGAGGATGTAGGTGACCTTGACCTTGGCGCAGTCGACGGTGCCGTCCTCGGGGTCGGTCACCCTGACCTTGAACGGGACCTCGTCCCCGAAGCTGAACAGCTGGCCGTCGGCGGGCAGTTGCAGCGTCACCTTGGGCGCGGTGTTGCCCACCGTGAGGTGCACATTGGCGCTGGCGGTGCGGCCGGTGGGGTCCTTGACGGTGAGGGTCGCGGTGAAGGTGCCGTTCTTCTTGTACGTATGGGTGGGGTTGGCGGCGGCGGAGGTCGTGCCGTCCCCGAAGTCCCAGCTGTAGGCGAGGGTGTCGCCGTCGGCGTCCGAGGTGCCCGCCGAGGAGAAGGCGACCTTCATGGGCGCCTTGCCGGAGGTGCGGTCGGCGCTTGCCTCGGCGATGGGCGAGTGGCCGTCCGTGGCGTTCTCGATCCGGTAGAGCGCGGAGTGCTCGTCGCCGTTGAAGTAGCCGAGGCCGTAGTCGAGTACGTACAGCGCGCCGTCCGGGCCGAAGGCCGAGTCCATGACCTGGGTGCCGGACCACGGGAAGTCGTTGATCTTCTGCACGGCCCCGTCGGCGCCCTGCTCGATCCGCTTGATCCACTGGCGGCCGAACTCCCCCGCGAAGAAGTTCCCGTCGTAGGACTCGGGGAACTTCACCGGGGAGTCGAGCGAGGCGTCGTAGCGGTAGACCGGCCCGGCCATCGGGGACTCGGAGCCGGAGCCGAACTCGGGCACGGAGTCGTTGTCGTACGGGATCCAGGCGGGCTGGGCGGGCGGCAGATCGGTGAGCCCGGTGTTGTACCGCGAGGTGTTCTTGGGCGCGGCGCAGTCGAAGGCCGGGCCTGAGGTGCCGGTGGCGAAGTCGTAGTCGCGGTACGGCTTGTTGTCGGCGATGCAGTAGGGCCAGCCGTAGTTGCCGGCCTTGGTCACCCGGGCGAACTCGACGGCGCCGCCCGGTCCGCGCTCGGGGTTGGCGGCACCGGCGTCCGGTCCGTAGTCACCGACGTAGACCGTGCCGGTCGGCTTGTCCACGCTGATCCGGAACGGGTTGCGGAAGCCCATCGCGTAGATCTCGGGCCGGGTCTTCTCGGTGCCGGGCGCGAAGAGGTTGCCTTCGGGGACGGTGTACGAGCCGTCGTCGGCCACCTTGATGCGGAGGACCTTGCCGCGCAGGTCGTTGGAGTTGCCCGCGGAGCGCCGGGCGTCGAAGGCGGGGTTGCGGTTGTCCCGCTCGTCGATGGGGGTGAAGCCGTCGGACTCGAACGGGTTGGTGTCGTCGCCGGTGGACAGGTACAGGTTGCCGTCGGCGTCGAAGTCGATGTCCCCGCCGACGTGGCAGCAGATACCGCGGGACGCGGGGACGTCCAGGACCTTCTTCTCGCTGCCGGTGTTCAGGGTGCCGTCGGCGTTGAGGGTGAACCGGGAGAGGCGGTTGACGCCGTCGAACTTGGCGAAGTCGGCGGCCGTGCCCTGGGTGGGGGCGTCACCGGCCGGGGTGTCGAGCGGGGGCGCGTAGTAGAGGTAGATGGCGCGGTTGTCGGCGAAGCCGGGGTCGATGCCGACGCCCTGGAGCCCTTCCTCGTCGTGCGAGTAGACGGGCAGCTTGCCGGACACCTTGGTCTCGCCCGTGGCATCGGTCAGCCACAGGGTGCCGTCGCGCGAGGTGTGCAGCACGGAGCGGTCGGGAAGCACGGCGAGCGTCATGGGCTCACCGGTCTCCTCCACGCCCTTGGCGAGGGTGACCTGCTGGAACTGCTCGGCTGCCGGGGCGGGTTGGTCCGCTTGGTCCGCGCCCGCCTGGGGAGCGGTGAACGCGAGCCCCGCGCCGACGAGCAGTGCGCTCGTGACGAGCGCGAGGGGTCCGCGCAGTCGAAGCCTTTTCCTGTGCACGCTGATCCTCCGTGGAAAGAGGGGGGTACGGGCGAGCCGTCAGGCCGCCGTGACTGGCACAGGCGCGCGCCGTCGCGCCGGGATGACCGGTCCGGGGCGAGGGGCCCCTATGTGGCCGGTACATCTCAAGGACCGTAGCGGGGTTTGTCCGGTCCGGAAACCCCTTTGACGCAAAACAGATACCGCTTCATCCACGGGCAGGACAAAGCTGGGTGGGGGCGCGGTGCGGTCCCCCACCCAGGGGCCCTTGGACGGACGGGTCCTCGTCGCTACCTGTCCCCGCCGCCGAAGGCCGCGTCGAACGACGCCGTCGGCGGGTCGAAGTCGAAGTGCTTCAGCCGGGCCAGCGCCTCCGGGGCGCCGATGAGCCGGTCCATCCCGGCGTCCTCCCACTCGACCGACACCGGACCGTCGTAGCCGATCGAGCGCAGCATCCGGAACACGTCCTCCCACGGCACATCGCCATGGCCCGCGGAGACGAAGTCCCAGCCGCGACGGGGGTCGCCCCAGGGCAGATGGGAGCCGAGGCGGCCGTTGCGGCCGTCCAGCCGCTTCCGGGCCTCCTTGCAGTCCACGTGGTAGATCCGGTCCCGGAAGTCCCACAGGAAGCCGACCGGGTCCAGGTCCTGCCAGACGAAGTGGCTGGGGTCGAAGTTCAGCCCGAAGGCGGGGCGGTGGCCGACGGCCTCCAGCGCCTGGTGGGTGGTCCAGTAGTCGTAGGCGATCTCACTGGGGTGCACCTCATGGGCGAAGCGCACGCCTTCGGCGTCGAAGACGTCGAGGACCGGGTTCCAGCGCTCGGCGAAGTCCTCGTAGCCACGCTCGATCATCCCCGGCACCACCGGCGGGAACATCGCCACCAGATGCCAGATGGAGGAGCCGGTGAAGCCGATGACGGTGCGGACCCCGAAGGCGGCCGCGGCGCGCGCCGTGTCGGCCATCTCGGCGGCGGCCCGCCGCCGTACGCCCTCCGCCTCGCCGTCGCCCCAGATCCGGGCGGGCAGGATGGCCTTGTGGCGCTCGTCGATGGGCGAGTCGCACACGGCCTGGCCGACCAGGTGGTTGGAGATGGCCCAGCACTTGAGGCCGTACTTCTCCAGCAGCTCGCGCCGCCCGTCCAGATAGCCGGACTCGCCGAGCGCCCGGTCCACCTCGAAGTGGTCGCCCCAGCAGGCGAGTTCCAGTCCGTCATAGCCGAAGTCCCGGGCCAGCCGGCAGACCTCCTCCAGGGGAAGGTCGGCCCACTGGCCGGTGAAGAGCGTGAAGGGTCTGGGCATTCCGGCCTCCTCCTCAGACGGGTACGGGGGTGTAGACGCAGTTCTTCTCCGCGCTCTCCTCCACGGCGGCCAGCACCCGCTGCACCTGAAGCCCGTCCTCGAAGGACGGCTCGGGGCCGGTTCCGTCGGCGATCGCGAGCACCATGTCCCGCGCCTGGTGGACGAAGGTGTGCTCGTAGCCGAGGGCGTGGCCCGGGGGCCACCACCCGTCGAGGTAGGGGTGCTCGGGCTCGGTCACCAGGATCCGGCGGAAGCCGGAGTCCACGGCGGGCTCGGTGTGGTCGTGGAAGGACAGCTCATTGAGGCGTTCCAGATCGAAGGCGAGCGAACCGCGATCGCCGTTGAGCTCGATCCTGAGCGAATTCTTACGGCCCGCGGCGAACCGGCTGGCCTCGAACGACGCCACCGCCCCGGAGCCGAACCGCCCCGTGAACAGCGCCGCGTCATCGACCGTCACCGGTCCGCGGGCCGCCCCGCCCGCCCCCGAGCCGCCGAGTCCGGCCACCGCGCCGGCGGGCAGCGGCCGCTCCCGGATGAACGTCTCGGTGAGCGCCGAGACGCCGATCAGCCGCTCCCCGGCCAGGTGCTGCGCCAGGTCGACGATGTGCGACCCCAGGTCGCCCAGGGCGCCGGAGCCCGCGTACTCCCGCCGCAGCCGCCACACCAGGGGGAACTCCGGGTCGACGATCCAGTCCTGGAGATAGGTGACCCGGACGTGGCGCAGCACGCCGATCCGCCCGTCCGCCACCATTCGGCGGGCGTACGCGATCGCGGGTGCGCGGCGGTAGTTGAAGCCCACCATCGCCACCTGGCCGCGCTCCCGCGCCCGCCGCGCCGCCTCCACCATGGCCTCCGCCTCGGCCACGGAGTTGGCGAGCGGCTTCTCGCACAGCACGTGCTTGCCCGCCTCCAGGGCCGCGATGGCGATCTCGGCATGGCTGTCGCCGGGGGTGCAGACGTCGACCACCTGCACATCGTCCCGGGCGATCAGCGCCCGCCAGTCGGTTTCGGCGACGGCCCAGCCGTGCCGGTCCGCGGCGGCCCGTACGGCGTCCGCGTCGCGCCCGCAGACGGCGGACATCGCGGGGCGGGCGGGGAGGTCGAAGACACGGCCGACGGTGCGCCAGCCCTGGGAGTGGGCGGCGCCCATGAAGGCGTAGCCGACCATGCCGACGCCGAGTGTCTTCGCTTCAGGATTTTCCATGGGACTCCTTCTGACGATCGCAAACCGACGCGAGGTGGGGGGTCTGGCCCTGAATCGGGCTCAGCTGAATCCCGTGGGGAGGTATTCGTCCACGTTGTCCTTGGTGACGACGGCGGAGTAGAGGGTGAGAGAAGCCGGGATCTCCAGCTCCGCGAGGCCGCCGACGCCCTTGCCCTGGCCGAGTGCGCGGGCGAGGTCGATGGCGGAGGCGGCCATGGTGGGCGGGTAGAGCACGGTGGCCTTCAGCACGCTGTTGTCGGCCTTGATGGCGTCCATGGCGTGCTTGGCGCCCGCGCCGCCGACCATGAGGAAGTCATCGCGCCCGGCCTGCTTGATGGCGCGCTCGGCGCCGACACCCTGGTCGTCGTCGTGGTTCCACAGGGCGTCGAAGTCGGAGTGGGCCTGGAGCAGCTGGGCCATCTTCGCCTGGCCCGACTCGACCGTGAACTCCGCGGCCTGGCGGCCGACCTTCTTGATGTTGGGGTAGTTCTTCAGGGCGTCGTTGAAGCCCTCGGTGCGCTGCCGGGTCAGCTCCAGGTTGTCGATCCCCGCCAACTCGATGACCTTGGCGTTCTTCTTGCCCTTGAGCTGCTCGCCGATATAGCGCCCGGCGTTGAGGCCCATGCCGTAGTTGTCGCCGCCGATCCAGCAGCGGTACGCCTGCGGCGAGGCGAAGACCCGGTCGAGGTTGACCACCGGGATGCCCGCCCGCATGGCCTTGAGCCCGACCTGGGTGAGCGCCTTACCGTCGGCGGGCAGGATGACCAGGACGTCGACCTTCTTGTTGATGAGGGTCTCGATCTGGCCGATCTGCTGGGCGGTGTCGTTGGAGCCCTCGGTGGCCTCCAGGGTGACATCCTTGTACTCCTTGGCGCGCCGCTTGGCCTGCTCGTTGATGGCGTTGAGCCAGCCGTGGTCGGCCTGGGGCCCGGCGAAGCCGATGGTGACCGCCTTACCGGGCTTGTCATTGGCCGTGTTCGCGGCCTGCTTGGCGTTGTCGCCGTCGTCGTTGTTCTCGTTGCTGGTGCACCCGGCGGCGAACAGCGCGCCCGCCGCGGCGGTGCCCAGGAGGAGGTTTCTGCGACTGGTGGCGGAGGAGGAGCTCTTGGCATACCTCATGGCGTCGAACGACCCTTCTGTACCAGGACGGCGGCGACGATGATCGCGCCCTTGGCGATCTGCTGGACATCGCTCTGAAGGTTGTTCAGGGCGAACAGATTGGTGATGGTGGTGAAGACGAGGACGCCGAGGACGGAGCCGGTGATGGTGCCGCGGCCGCCGCTGAGCAGCGTGCCACCGATGATCGCGGCGGCGATGGCGTCGAGTTCGTAGAGGTTGCCGTTGGTGTTCTGGCCCGAGCCGGTGAGGACGACCAGCATGAAGGCGGCGACACCGCAGCACAGCCCGGAGAGCAGATACAGCAGCAGCCGCTGCCGTTTGACGTCGATGCCCGCGAGCCGGGCCGCCTCCGCGTTGCCGCCGATGGCGACCGTGCGCCGGCCGAAGGTGGTGCGGTTGAGCACCAGCCAGCCCACCACGGTGACGGCGGCGAAGATCATCACCAGCGGCGGTATGCCGAGGACGTAGGCGTCCGGGAGCCCGAGGTCCAGAACCTGATCGACGGTGACGACCTGGGTCTTGCCGTCGCTGATCTGGAGGGCGAGGCCGCGGGCGGAGGCGAGCATCGCGAGGGTGGCGATGAACGGGACCATCCCGCCGTACGCGATGAGCACCCCGTTGACCAGTCCGCAGCCGAGCCCCACCAGGACCGCGCACAGCAGGATGCCGCCGAGCCCGTAGTCCTGGGTGGCGAGCGTGGTGGCCCACACCGAGGCCAGCGCGACGATCGCGCCGACCGACAGATCGATGCCGCCGCTGGTGATGACGAAGGTCACGCCGACGGTGACGACGCCGATGACGGACGCCTGGGTGAGCACGAGCTGGAGGTTGTCGGTGCTGAGGAACTCATCGGGCTTGGTGAAGCCGCCGACGGCGATCAGCACCGCCAGCACCCCGACGAGGGAGAGGTTGCGCAGGTCGGCCAGGCGCCGCAGCCTGCTCAGCGGATCGGTGTCGGTACGGCCGGCCGGCGGTTTGCCGACCGGACCGGCCGTCAGCGTGGCGCCCGCGCCCGGTACCGGGGCGGGGTCGGCCGGAGGCGGGGACGCCGGCCTGCTCCCGGGTGAATTCACGACGGGCTCCCTTCCATGACGAGGTCGAGGACGCGGTGCTCGTCCAGCTCCCGCGCGGACGCCGTATGGACGACGCGGCCCTCGCGGAGCACCAGCACCCGGTCGGCGAGGCCCAGGACTTCGGGCAGTTCGCTGGAGACGAGTAGGACGGCCATGCCGTCGTCGGCGAGTCGGCGGATCACGGCGTACAGCTCGGCGCGGGCGCCGACGTCCACCCCGCGCGTCGGCTCGTCCAGCAGCAGCACCCGGCAGCCGCGCAGCAGCCAGCGGGCCAGTACGGCCTTCTGCTGATTGCCGCCGGACAGGGTGCGCACCGGCCGCTCCGGGTCGTCGGGGTGCAGCGACAGATCGCGGACGCAGCCGCGGGCCGCCGCCCGCTCCGCGCCGCGGTCCACCCATCCGGCGCGGGAGAAGCGGGTCAGCGAGGAGACCGAGACATTGCGGGTGACGGACTCCAGCATCAGCAGCGCCTGCGCCTTGCGCTCCTCGGGGGCGAGACCGAGCCCGGCGCGCACCGCGGCGGTCACGCTGCCGGGCCGCAGCGGGCGGCCGTCCACCACGACCCGGCCCGAGGTGGGGCGGCGGGCGCCGTAGACGGTCTCCAGGATCTCCGACCGCCCGGAGCCCACGAGTCCGGCCAGTCCGACGATCTCGCCGGGCGCCACCTCGAGGTCGATCGGCTCGAACTCCCCCGCCCGGCCCAGGTTCTCCAGGCGCAGTACGGGCGTGGCGGTGGCGACGGGCGGCGCCGTGGTGCGGCGCGGGAACGCGTACTCCACGTCCCGGCCCGTCATCAGCGCCACGACCTCGCGGGTCGGGGTGGTGCGCGCGGGCAGCCCGCGGGCCGCGGCGCGGCCGTCCTTGAGCACGGTGACGCGGTCGCCGATCCGGCGGATCTCCTCCAGCCGGTGCGAGATGTACACGACGGCGACCCCGGCGGCGGTGAGATCGCCGACGATGCGGAAGAGGTTGTCGACCTCGTCGGGGTCGAGGGCCGCGGACGGCTCGTCCATCACGATCAACTGGACGTCGTGGGAGAGCGCGCGGGCCATCGAGACGATCTGCTGCCCGGCCGCGGACAGGTCCCCCACCAGCCGCCCCGGGTCGATCTCGGGGTGCCCGAGCCGGGTGAGGAGGGCGGCGGTGGCGGTGCGGGCCGCGCGGGAGCGGACGAAGCCGCCGGTGGCCATCTCATGGCCGAGGAAGACGTTCTCGGCCACGGACAGCCCCTCCACCAGGTCGAGTTCCTGGTAGATGGTGGCGATGCCGAGGCGCATGGCGGCGATGGGCGATTTGAGGGTGACCGGTTCGCCGCGCCAGAGGATCTCGCCGCTGTCGGGCTGATGCGCCCCGGCGATCACCTTGATGAGGGTGGACTTGCCCGCGCCGTTCTGGCCGAGCAGACAGTGCACCTCGCCCGCTTCGACATCGAGGTCGACGCCGTCCAGGGCCCGTACGCCGGGGAAGGACTTGGTGATCGCGGACATGGTGAGGAGTGGGCGCGGGTCGGGTGGTGCCGGTGCCATGGCGGGCCTCCTCGGCGGGGTCGCTCGATGCGGTGCGGTCGCTCGTATGCGGTGCGGTCGCTCGATGCGGTGCGGGTCGCTGGGTGTGCGGGCGCTTGGGCGTGCGGGGCGCTGGGCGTGCGGGTGCGCGGCGGGACGGTGATGTGGTGGTGCCGTGATGGGGTGGTGCCGTGGCGGGGCGCGACGGGGTAGCGGCGCCGCCCGGTGTGATCTGGTGCCGGGTGGTGTACGGCTCGGTGGTGCGGCTCGTGCCTCGGCATGGCGTACGCCGAGGGGCGGTGCGATGCGGTGCGGTGCGGATGCCGTGCTGCTGCTGCGCTGTGCCGAGGTGCGGTCCGGCCGGGACCGGACGGGGTCAGACGGTCATGCGGTGGTGGCCATCAGGCGGTCATGCCGGTGAGAAGAGGTGGTCGCTGATCAGGCGGGCGGCGCCGGTGACCCCGGCGGCCGGGCCGAGTTCGCCCAGCACGATGGGGAGGTTGCCGGTGGCCAGGGGCAGGGACTGGCGGTAGACCTGGGTCCGTATGGCGGCGAGCAGTGTATGGCCGAGCCCGGTGACACCGCCGCCGATGACCACCAGACCGGGGTTGAAGAAGCTGACGAGCCCGGCGATGACCTGGCCCGTACGGGTGCCGCCGTCCCTGATGAGGTCGAGCGCGGTCGCGTCGCCCGCCGAGGCCGCCGCGGCGACGTCGGTGGCGGCGAGGCTGCCCACTTCCTCCAGCCGGGCGGCGAGTTCGGCGGACCGGCCGTCGCGGGCGGCCGCCTCGGCGTCACGGGCCAGCGCCGCGCCGCCGAAGTACGCCTCCAGGCAGCCGTGGTTGCCGCAGGCGCAGGGGCGGCCGTCGGGTTCGGCCTGGATGTGGCCGATGTCGCCCGCGCTGCCCGTCGTACCGCGGTAGACCTCACCGCCGACGACGATCCCGCAGCCGATACCGGTGCCGATCTTCACGCAGAGGAAGTCCTTGACGGAACGGGCGACTCCAGCGTGCTGCTCGCCCATCGCCATGAGGTTCACATCGTTGTCGACCATGACCGGGCAGCCGAGCTCCTGGCTGAGCGCCTCCCGTACGGGGAAGCCGTCCCACCCCGGCATGATCGGCGGCGCCACGGGCACGCCCTCGGGGAACCGCACCGGTCCTGGCACTCCGATGCCCGCCCCGTCGAACCCCTCGGCCACCCCGGACGCCCGGAGCTTCGCGGCCATGTCCAGCACCTGCTCGAAGACCGCGACGGGCCCCTCGCGCACATCCATGGGCTGGTTGAGGTGGCCGAGAATCTCCAGTTCGGCATTGGTCACGGCGACGTCCACTGAGGTGGCGCCGATGTCCACGCCGAGCAGCCGCAGCCCGGGCGCGAGCCGGATGTTGTGCGAACGCCGGCCGCCCCGCGAGGCCGCCAGCCCGTCCGCGACCACCAGTCCGGTCTCCAGCAGCCGGTCGATCTCCACGGCCAGCTTGGAACGCGACAGGTCGATCTCATCGCCCAGCTGAGCACGGGAGTTGGGGCCGCCGTCGCGCAGCAGGCGAAGCAATCGCGCCTGATGCGCGTTCGCCGGTCGTGCCGTCATGCGCCTCACGCTGCCCCTCCCGCCGTCATCGGCATCCATGTGGCCGGGCTTTCACGGGGAACGTAGCAGCGGTTGTCGGGAGTGGGAAGAACTTGCGCCGCAATTGGCTTCGACTTTCTCCTGTCTCAGGACAAAGTAATGCGCGCACGAGTGCCCCTCGGGTGCCCGGCGACGCCTCAGCCTGGCTGCCTCAGATGCCGCATGAGCTGCTCGAACAGCGCCCAGCTCGAGGGTGAACTCCCGTCGCCGAGCGGATAGTAGAAGCCCGGACGAGCCGCGGGCCCCAGCGGCACGGGCCGGGCGGGCAGCGGTGTGCGCCGGGCGAAGGTGAGGCCGACTTCCCGCGTCTCGTCGGCCCCGAGCGCGAAACCGACCGGGACGGCGGGCGGTTCGAAGCGGGCGGGCAGGCTCAAGTCGCGGCGGGCGACCCGCAGCTGGGCCAGCAGCGACTGGAGCCCGTGCTCGGTCACCAGCGTGGCCGCGAGGTCGGGCAGGACGTCCAGCGGCGGCTTCTCGTCGGGGCCGTAGCCGAAGGCCAGCGTCACGTCCTGTTCGACGCCCCGGGCGGTCCGCTCCACGCGCAGCGTGGCGATCGCGGGCCGGTCGGCACGGCCCACCGCTACCACCCAGGTGCTCGCCGGGGCGCGGTCGCGGGCGAGGGCGGTCAGGGCCTCGCCCGACCAGGGCAGATTGACGGGCTCGGCGGTGCTCCAGCCCTCGGGTGGACCACCGGTGACGGCGGTCCAGGCCGCCTCGAGGGGCCCACCCAGGACGAGCCGCTCCTCGGCCGGCTGCACGGTGCGGAAGGACAGGGCGAGTTGGCGCTCCCCCGTGTCCTCGGCACCCTCGAGGAAGGCCCGGGCCACCGGAGTGCGCTCCGGTTCCGCCTCGACCGGGGTGAACCCCCCGTCGTGCCAGCGCAGCAGGGCGCCGGACAGCCCGTCGTAATAGCCGCCGCCCTCGTCGTCGCGCACCACCCAGCGGGACGGCGGTCCGGTGAGCGACAGGCGCGTGGGCAGGCTGAGCCGGGAGGTCGCGGGGGTCACGATCTGGACGGCGCGGTCGCTCGCGGCCGCGGCCCGTATCGCGTCCGAGAGCCAGGCCGTCATGGCCACCACGGGTCTGTCCTGGAGCACCACCGCCGTGCGCTCGGTGAGCACGTCGACGGCGGGCTGGGCCGCGGCCGGGGCGGCGGCCGCGGAACCGGCGCCGGGCCGTGCGGCCTCGGCGTCCGCCGCCGCGTCCGACGGCCAGACCGAGCCGCCGCACAGCCGGGCGAGGCGCCGCGCGAAGGACGCCGCCAGCAGCTCGGCGCGCTCCACTCCGGTGGCGGCCCTGGCCTCGGTCCACCACACGGGCACGCCGGTGTCCCCGGCCTCGGGGCCCAGCAGCCGCGCCGCCTCGCCCGCGACCCGCACCAGCAGCGGCGCCTCCACGGACACCAGCGGGCGGCCCGCCTCGTCGCACATCTGGAGCACCGCGCCCTCGCCGGCCGAGCGCACGTCGAGGTCGGGGCCCCCGGCGAACAGCCCGGCGACGAGGCTCCAGATGTCGGGCATCCGCTCGGTGAGCGCGATCACGTCCTGGGTCATCGGCCGTCCTCCTCCGGGTGCCGCTCCTGCTCCACCCATCCCGTCTGGATCAGGCGGTCGGGCTCACCACGCCGGACCAGCAGACCGCGCCCGGGCGGCTGTGCGGACGCGTACACGCCCGGGAACAGCTGGCCCTCCATCCGGTCGCCCGCCATCACCAGGGCCGATGTGCCGCTCTCTCGCAAGGTCATCAGGAACGGCTCGTACAGGGCCCGGGCGCTGCCCGCCACCCGCCGGGCGACGACAAAGTGCAGCCCGATGTCGGGTGCGTGCGGCACATACGGCAGGAAGGGCTGGAGCGGCTGCTGGCCCGCGGTGGTGAGGATGTCGTAGTCGTCGACGAGGATGACGATGCGGGGCCCGTCGTACGCCGGGCCCGCGGCGGGCGGCGGGGTGCCGGTGGTCTCGTCGGGCATGCGCTTGGCCAGCTCGCCCGCGATGCCCGCGGCGAGCCCCTCGCAGATCCGGGCGTTGTACGCATAGCCGCCCTGGTACGCCTCGGGCACCACCTCGCGCAGCCCGCGCCGCGGATCCATGATCCCGAAGACCAGCTCCTCGTCGGAGTACCGCGCTGCCAGGCCGTCGGCGATCAACCGCAGCAGATTGGTCTTGCCGCACTCGTTGTCCCCGAGGATCAGCAGGTGCTGGTCGCGGTCGAACAGGTCGAGCAGCACCGGCGCGAGCGCGGTCTGGTCCACCCCGATCGGCACCCGGCGCGGCTGGGCCGTGGCCGACGGCAGCGACCGGGCGGGCAGCCGCGCGGGCAGCACCCGGACCCGCTGCGCCGTCTCGCCCGGCCAGGCCGCGCCGATGGACCGGGCGGCCTGTTCGACGGCCGCGCCCAGGTCGGCGGTGGAGGCGCTGCCGTCCAGACGCGGGAGGGCGGTCTGCGCGAACAGCTTGCGGTCGGTCAGGGCGCGCCCGGCGTCGTCGGGGGTGAGGGTCTCGGCGAGCCTGCGGTCGACGCTGCTGTCACCCGCGTCGTTCAGCCGCAGCTCGATATGGGTGCCGAAGGTGGACTGGTGGCCGATGCGCACGTCGTTCCAGCGCAGCATCGCGGCCACCACATGGATGCCGTACCCGCCGCCGCGCTTGAGCAGGTCGCCCACGGCGTCGTCCAGGGCCTCGAAGTCGTCGCGCAGCGCCCCGAACCCGTCGATGAGGAGCACGATGTCGGTGGACGCCAACTCGGGCAGGGATCCGGCGGCGCGCAGGGCACGCAGCCGCTCCACCGAGTCGATGCCGTGCTCGCGGAAGAGCTCCTCGCGGGCATCCAGCATGCCGCGCACCTCCTCGACCGTGCGGGTGGCCCGCTCCCGGTCGGACCGCCCGGCGACGCCACCGACGTGCGGCAGCGCGGCGAGCGCCTGGAGGCCGCCGCCGACCAGGTCGAGACCGTAGATCCCGACCTCACGCGGGGTGTGGGTGAGGGCGAGGGAGAGCGCGAGGGCGCGCAGCAGCGTGGTCTTGCCGGACTGCGGGCCGCCGATCACGGCGGCGTGGCCGCCGGCGAGGGTGAGGTCGACGGTCCACTGCCCCTGCCACTGCCGTCCCGGGTCGTCCAGCAGACCCAGCGGCACCCGCATCGTCCCCGGGCGCCGGGCGAACTGCATGCCGCGGGCCGCGTCGACCTCCACCGGCCCCGCCGCACCGTCCAGCGGGAGCGCCGCGGGCAGCGGTGGCAGCCAGATGCGGCGCACCGGGTCGGCGGCGTTCCTGATCCGGCCGACCATCACGGACATCACGGTCGGCCCGGGGTCCCGGGTGCGCTTGCCCGCGCCGGGCGCGTCGTCCTCGACGGGCGCGGACTCCTCCGGCCCGGCAAGCGTGTTGTACGCCGGATAGGGGTGGATGGCGGGCCCGGCGTCCTCCACGGTGCGCAGAGCCGGGCCCCGGTACGGGCCGGAGACGTACCCGGCCTTGAACCGCTCGTACGCCGTGGTGTCGACCTTGAGGTAGCCGAAGCCGGGCAGCGGCGGCAGGTGGAAGGCGTCGGTGGTGTCCAGGACAGTGCGGCTCTCGTCGGCGGAGAAGGTGCGCAGGCCCAGCCGGTAGGAGAGATAGGTGTCCAGGCCCTTGAGCTTGCCGCCCTCGATGCGCTGGCTGGACAGCAGCAGATGGACGCCGATGCTGCGGCCGATGCGGCCGATGGACAGGAACAGATCGATGAAGTCGGGCTTGGCGGTGATGAGTTCACCGAACTCGTCGATGACGACGAAGAGATGCGGCAGCGGCTCCAGGTCGGGTCTCGTCGTTTCGCGCACCGCCGCGTAACTCGAGATGTCGGCGACGTTGCCCGCGTCCTTGAGCACCTGCTGACGGCGCTTGACCTCGCCCGCGAGGCTGGTGTGCACCCGCTCGACGAGCCCGGCCTGGTTCTCCAGGTTGGTGATGACGCCCGCCACGTGCGGCAGCCCGTCGAACGGGGCGAAGGTCGCGCCGCCCTTGTAGTCGACCAGCACCAGCGCCAGGTCCTGCGGCGGATGGCCGGCCACCAGGGCGAGGACGAGGGTGCGCAGCAGCTCGCTCTTGCCGGAGCCGGTGGCGCCGACGCACAGGCCGTGCGGGCCCATGCCCAGTTCGGCGGACTCCTTCAGGTCGAGCAGCACCGGCTCGTGGGCGTCGTTGACGCCGATGGGCACCCGCAGGAAGGAGCGCTCGCCGCGGGGCGCCCAGGCACGGGCCAGGTCCAGGGCGCCGGGGTCGTCGACGCCCAGCAGCTCGGCGAAGTCGACGGGGCCGGACAGCGGGGCGTCCACGAGGGATTCGGTCGACAGCCGCAGCGGGGCCAGCATCCGGACCAGGCCCTCGGCCCCGGCGGCGGTGACGTCGTCCACGGTGCCGTGGGCGCCCGTCGGCTGCCCGCCGCGCAGGTCCTCCACAACCACCTCGTCCTCGCCGACGGTGACGCGGATCGCCACCTCACCCGGCTCCTGCACTCGCTCGGCGACCAGGTGGAGCACGGTGACGCCCATCTCGCGGTGGGCCACGGCCTCATCGGGGCGCGGCAGCTCCCGCGCCTCCTCGCCGTGGTCATCGCTGATGACGAGCAGTCGGCTGCTGAGCCCGAGCGCGTCGGCCCCGGAAAGGCCGCGCCGTACCTCGGCCGCGTAGGCGGCGCGCTGCCGGAGGTCGCGGCCGATGAGCCGGGCGAGCTGGGGCAGGTCGGGGGCGATCCGGCGGGCCGCGACCGGTCCGTCGCGCTCCTCGGTGTCCAGCAGGTGCGGCAGCCACTTGAGCCAGGCCCAGTCCCGCTCGACCCGGTCGCCGGGGGCCGCGAGCGCCAGCGCCACGTCGTCGGGGGCGTGAGCGGCGGCGGTCTGGACGAGCAGCGCCCGCACCACCCTCAGCACCGCGTCCCGCTCCCCCACCACACTGACATTGCCCACGCGGTCCAGCGGCACGGTCAGCGGCAGATCGGTGACCAGTGCGTAGCGCCCGACCAGGGCGCCCGCCTCGTTGAGCATGAACGGGTCGGGCGGGGTGAGCACGCTGCCCGACTGCCGGGCCACGGTCAGCGGCCGCAGCGGCATCTCGCCGGTGCCGATCCGCACCCGCAGGAAGTCCGGGTCGGTGCGGCGCCGCCCCCACAGCCGGGCCGGGTCGCGCACCACGTCGTACAGGGCCTGCGGCGGCGGGTCGAGCACCCGCGCGGTGGCGCGCCAGGCCCGCTCCTCGGCGCCGAGCTCCTCACGCAGCTCCTCCAGATACTCCAGATACCGCTCGCGCTGCCGCCGGCGGGTGCGCTGCGCGCGGCCGCGCTGGGAGAACAGCAGCACCAGGGCGCCGACGACGGTGACCACGAGGACGAGGGCGCCGATCGCCGCGAACTGGCCGCTGCGCAGCACGGTCATCATGACGACCGAACTCATCACCCCGGCGATCGGCAGCAGCGACATGGCGGCCCCGGCCGCCTTGCCCTCGGGCAGGTTGGGCGGGGCCTCGATGGTGCGTGGCTCGGGCTCGGGCAGCGGGCGGGTGGTGCGGGCGGGCCGGTGCACCAGGTGGGATGTCATCGCCGTCCTCCTCTGTCGCGCACGGCGCGGTCCAGGAGCGCGGCGGCCAGGCGGCCCGCGGCCAGCCGGGTGCTGTGCGCGAGCAGCCCGGTGCGGATGGCGCCGCCCGCGGCCAGATGGCGGTCGTACGGGATGGCCATCACCTCGACCCCGCTCTCGGCGAGGTGGGCGCGGGCCGCGTCCAGGTCGAGCGCGGTGTCGGGCGAGGACTGGGTGAGGGCGACCACCGTGCCGGGCAGCATGGGCCGCGGCACCGCCGCCATCCAGTCCAGCACGGTGCGGGTGCTCGCCACGCCCTCCAGGGTGGCGGGCGCCACCAGCACCCTGGCCTGCACGGTGTCCAGGGCCGTACGCGCCAGCTCACCCGGAAGCGTCTCGCAGTCGACGACGGTGACACCGAAGTAGCGGCGCAGCGCCATGGTCACGGTGCGGTAGGCCCGGATGTCCAGCGGAGTGCCGATGCGGCCCTGGCTTCCGGGCAGCAGCCAGCCGCCCTCGGGCAGCTGGACCAGATAGCCGGTGACCTCTGCGAACTGCATCGAGGGAGTCACGATTCGGGCCACGTCCGCACACGTCCAGCGGACCGACTCGGCGCCGAGCCGGATGGGCAGGCTGCCCAGCGCCGGGTCGGCCTCCACGACGAGGACCGGGTCCTGGCGGTAGTGCGCGAAGGTGAGGTTAAGCAGCGCGGCGACCGTCGTCTTGCCCGCGCCGCCGCGCATGCTGCTCACCGCGATCTGCCGCCCGGTGGTGACCGGTTGCTGTACCGACCGGGCGACCTCGGTGGCCTCCTCCACCTCACGCGAGGCGGACGCGGCGACCAGCCGCCGCAGGGTGCGCCCGGCGCGGCGGGTAACCGGGTCGCCGCTGCGGAGCCTGCCCTGGGCGAGGGCGAGCCGAGGGTCGACGGGCGGCACGGGTGTGGGCGCGGGCAGGTGTTGGGGGCGAGCCTCGGGACGCCGGTCGGCGGGGGCGGGGGACGAGGCGGGTTCGGGGTCATCCGGGCCCGCCGCCCCGTTCACCCGCCGCGGGGCGGGGGCGGGGTCGGCCTCGGTGGCTCCCGAACCGCCGGGAGCCTCCCCAGCCCCGGGAGCGCTCGAAGCCATCAGAGCGCGCAGAGCCTTGTAGCCTTCCGAGCCCTTGGAGTCGGAGCCACCCTCCGAAGCCTTGGGCGCGTCAGCCTTGGCTGCCTCCCAGACATCAGCGGCATCCCGGGCCTTGGGGCCATGCGGACCCCCGGCAGCCTCCGGCGCCTCATGACCGCTCTTGCCGACATCCGCGGCCTCGGCGGCCCTGGAGGGCCCGGGGCTCTTGGAGGCAGGCGTGTTCCGCAACTGGTGGAGCACATCGCTCTGCCAATCCCCTGCGCCCATGGCGCCTCCCCTCGGCTCGGATACGGACAACGGTCGGCAACAACAACAACGACAACGGCCGGGATCCGGCGCTAGAACGCGTCCAGCAATCGCCCGTACACCCCGAACTCCCCGACCACCAGCGGGAACAGCACGATGACGCCGACCGCCTCGACCAGGTCCACGATCCGCCGGAGCCGGACGCGGACATGCTCGGGCGGCCGTACGGTCAGCACGCCCAGCGGGAGCAGCGCGGCGACGGCGAGCGCGGCCAGCGGCCCGTACGGTCGGCCGTCTGTGGTGTCGAGCCAGAGCGCCACCAGACGCACCACCAGCACCAGGGCCGCGGCGAGCAGCGCCACCACCTCGGCCGCCAGCGGGTACGCCCGCGACCGGGACAGCAGGACGACCGCGAGCACCGCGGTGAGCGGCACCGTCCATGGGGAGGCGTCGCCTACGGCGAGCAGCCCGGCGGCGGTGGCGGACACCGCGGTGACGAGCGTGGCGAATACCAGCCCGCGGTGGGTGGCGGCGAGCGCGGTCGCCACCTCGTGCCGGCTGACCGACGCCCCGCCCGAGCGCCGGTCGTCAAGACCGGTGAGCCCGGCGGCGGTCAGCGCGAGGCGCGGCAGAAGGCCGAGCGCCACCACGGACACCACGGCGAGCACCGCGCCCGACCGGGCCTGCTGGGCATCGGTGTGGGCCCCGTCCTGCAACGCGGCGACGACCTCCCACAGCCCGCCGGTGACCACGACGGCCCCGGCGCCGATGTACGCGCCCCGCCCGACCGTGGCCGAGGCCCCGAGCAGCAGCAGCGTCACCGCGACGGCCCCCGCCACGCCGGCGAGCCGCGCCGCGCCGCCCCAGCCGTGGGCGTCCGCGGCCGTCCAGGCGGCGAGCGCACCGAGGGCGCCGCCGGTGAGCATGAGGGTGGCGCCGGGGTCCCGGTTGCGCAGCCGGGCGGCCACGGCCCCGGCCAGCGCCGTGGCCGCCGCCGCCACGGCCAGGACGGTGGCCACGCCGGAGTCGGGGAGGCCGCGTCGCGCCAGCAGCCCGACGGCCAGTGCCAGCGCGAGGGTGGCCGTACTCGCGGTCCACTGCCGCGCCGCCGCCGACCACCGCCATGCCCGGAGGTCCAGGTCCTCGGCCACCTCGTCGGTGACGTCGTGCACCACCGGCGCCGCGGGAACGTCCCGCTCCCGCACCAGCCGCAGCACCGCGCCGTCCGGGACCGCCGCGGACGTGAGCGTGGCGTCCTGCGGCAGGACGACCCCCTCGGCGGTGACCAGATGCCGCAGCGTCGGCCGGTCCGCCACCTGGTCGTCGACCAGCCGCAACACATCCGGCAGCAGCCGGCCGACCGGTTCGTCGGCGGGCAGCACGATGTCCACCCGCCGCCGCTCCCCGACCAGCGTGACCCGGCTCAACTCGGCGCGCCGCGCCCGCTTCGCCGCCTCCACGAGTCCCCCTCCCCCGACAGGCCCTACCGGGCCGTGTCCGTCGCGGTGGACGAAGGCGTCAGCACACCCGGCCCGGACCGGCCTTGCTTGCCGATGGTGTCGGAGATGAACGACCACCCCACGCACCCGGCGCACAGCACCGCCGCGATCACGATGCCCGCGAACACCTTCCCCACGTTGTCATCCACCGACCGCCGCCCCCGCTGCGCCCCGAACAACAGCGCGTCCCGGATCCGCCGCCGCCGGACCGCCACCGACTCCAGCAGTTGACTGTCGTAGTCCCGTGCCATGATCTCCGGTCACTCCCCAAACCCAAACCCGGGCCCGTCCGCGTCCGCATAGCGCGGTCCGGACGGCCTAGTCATCCGGCATGGCCCTGTCCTGAGCCTCTCGAAGCGCGGTCCACATCTCGGCGTAACCCTGCTCGATCTCTTCCACCTCTCCGCCGGCGCGCTGAACCAGCACCAGTGACACGACGATGAAGCCCTCTGTCAGAGACCTCAAAGTCCTGTTGTTCGAGTCCTGATATCTCTTGACGAGCAGTCCGGTGAATTTCTGGAACCGCGCCACATCGACCTGGCATTCGTCCTCCACAATGGGCCCCAGACCCGAACTGTGGCCGACCAGCCGCGAAAACGCCTCGGCCTGGTCGAGAAAGAGAGTGGCGACGGAGTTCGAGGGATTCCACAAATCCCGGTCGCCGACTTGGAAGTAGCAGCTCATTCAGTCCACCTGATCTTGACTTCGATGCCCGGATGACTCGATCGCCACTGTGCGACGGCAGACTCTACAGCGGATCTGAACGCCGACGTCGCGCCTGATTCGGTGAAGTGAACGCCGATGGACGCGTCCTCGAAACCCTTCAAATGGGGGCGTGCCCTGGCGTACGCATCCAGCTTTTTGAGTACATGCTTGGTAACCCACCTACCGGTGTCGATCCGCGGATCCTGTCCGGTGGCGGTCTTCTCCTCCCACAGCGTGCCGTCCCGCACTCTGTCGATGTCCGTTATGGTGTCGGACCAGTCACTCGGATTGTCCACGACGTAGTTGGTATCCCCTTCACGCGGCGGCCGGACGCGGTTGGACAGCCCGTCAGCAGGGCCACCGGGATCGTGGGGACCACCGGAGTCGCCGGAGCCGCCCGAATCCGTGGCGCCGCCCGAGTCGGCGGAACCACCCGAATCCGTGGAGCCACCAGAGTCACCGGGGTCACCCGGATCCGTGGGGTCACCGGAACCATCGGAACCACCCGGGTCGTGTGGGCCCCCCGGACCACCGCCGCCAGGACCACTGCGGCCCGGGCCGCCGCCGCCGCCCGGAGCCGCGGGGTCGTGGGTGGGGGTGCCGGTGTCGTGGGTGGTGGGGTGGGAGCCGCCACTCGTGGTGGGGGTGTGCTTCGCGGGTGGGTCGTTCGGTGGGTTGTTCGGTGGGTCGTTCGGGTCGTCCTTGCTCGCGCGGGGGCCCAGGTCGTCGGGAGCGCGGCCCACCTCGTGGCCGGGGCCACCCACATGGGCGAGCTCGCGCTGGCGGGGGCGCTGGGCCTCGGCCAGCGCCTGCCGGTCGCCGGCGGAGGGCTCGTGCACCGGGTGGTGCACGGTGCCGTCGGGAAGTTCGAGAGCGCCGTTCTTGTGCAGGACGCTGCCGTCCGGCAGCTTGACCGAGCCGTCCGGGCGGAAGACCGTGTCGTCCGGAAGTTTGAGTGAGCCGTCCGGCAGTTCCACACCGCTGCCGCCGCGCAGGTTCTTCAGGTGGCTCACCAGGTCGCCGACCTTGAGCTTGGACAGCCCGATGCCCGCGCCCTTGAAGACGTAGGTCATCGGGTCCACGACCTTGCCGACCTTCCCCGCCACGCTGAGCGTCCGCGCGACGGCGCCCGACTTGGCGGCGGACCCCGCGCCGTCCGTGGCGATGGCCGTCAGCACGTTGAACGTGACCCCGCCCGCCGCGCGCGCCGGGTTCTTGCCCCACTCGTCCCATGCCACCATCGCCTTACCGGCGTTGATCATGGTGTGTTTGGTGCTCTTGAGGAACCCCGGCAACATGGAGTCGGGCGTCATGTACCAGCCCGGCAGCAGCGTGTTCAGCGACAGGCCCACAGCCAGCTTGCCGAGGTTCGCCCAGGAGTTCTTGAAGGCGTCCCAGCCGTCGACCCCGACCATGGTGCCCAGTCCCCGGATGGTCCCCCAGACGCCGTCGACGATGAAGCCGTCCCAGACGAAGCTCTTGATCCAGTGGCCGAACTCGTACCAGTGGTGTGTCTCCGACTCCTGAGTGCCCCAGGGCGTCTTTTCCGCGTGCTGGAAGACATCGGCCGTGTAGCCGTACATCCCCGGCTTGTGGGTGCCGTCGTCGACCACCCAGTGGGTGCCGCCGACCAGAGCACTGATCTTGTTGGCGCAGCTCCGCTCGGCAGCCTCGAACGCGGCGGTGGCCGCGCCCACATCGGCGATCAGGTCATTGTTGTGCTGGACCTTGTCCCCGTCGTCCTTCCAGTCGTCGTCACCCCCGTTCTCCCTGATGAACTCGGCCGCGTCCGTCCTGAGCCGCTTGAGCCGCTCGACGATCGGCCGCACCTCGGTGGCGTAAGCACTCAGGGCATCACTGACGGCCTCCAGCTTGGTCGCGAACCCGTCGGCTTTCTCCTTGACCGGCCTGGTGGTCGCGAACAGCTGCTCGGCCTCGGGCGCCGTGTAGTACGCCGACAGGCCCTGGAACTGGTCGTGGACCCCCTGACCGGTCTTGCGGATGTGTCCGGCGTCCGTCTTCAGCGCGGGCGCGTCCTTCTCCAACTGCTCCAGGTGTCCCGTGAATTCGGGAATGCCATCCAGACTGATCATTTCGGACCGTTCCGATGGTGCTTACCCGGAGGGTTCAGATCGGGTGCTTTCAACGCCTCGCGCTGGGCGTGCGCCGCCATGGCGAGGTCGCCCCCGACGTACTCCTTGGTGGCGGTCGCCGCGCCCTTGATCGACTTGCCGGAGCGCGCGGCGATGTACTTGATGTCGTTCTCTGTCTTCTGTTCGAACTCGACCAGGGCCGCCGCGACGGGCCCGCCCTCGGGCTTGGGCCCGCACCCCATGCTCAGCGTGCCCGCCGACTTGGCGGCACTCAGCAGATGCTTGCCGTACGACTTCGCCTGGCCCTCGATGTCGTCGGCGACACGTCCGGTCTTGAGAAGGACACCGCGCACCCCACTGGTGTCGATGTCCCAGCCGTCGTCAGGTTTTCCCACCACGTCCCCCTTTCAGCCTCAACGGCGCGCGGTGTCGCGCGAGTTCAGCCGATGGCGTCCACCGCGGCCTTGGCCCTGGACAGCGTCTGCTGGGCGGTCCCGTCGTTCTTCTCCAGAGTGGACTTCACCAGCTGGATGATCTGCCGCACCTCGGCGGCGGACTTGTTCCACCGCGCTTCCTTGCCGTGGTACTCGTCCGCCACACCGTCGGCGGTGAAGTCCGCCATGGCCGCCTTCACCGCCCGGTCCCGATCGGTGAGCACCCGCTCCAGCTGCCCGATCACCACGCCGAGGCTTCCCTGCACCTCACCCGACGCCCCCGTGTCGTAGCTGCGCCGATCCTGATTTCCCATCGCTCGTCACCCCCGCCGTGTTCACCGGCCGCTGAAGCGGGCCGCGTCGAAATTGGCCGCGGCCATGGTCTGCCGCGCGTTGTCCGCCGACTCCACGTCACCGCTGCCGAATGCCTTGTCCATCCCGGACTGGCCGCCCAGGATGTCCCGCAGTGAGCCGTTGAGCGCCGCGGTGATCTCGTCCGCGTTCTGCTTGAACTGGTCGAACGCCGCCTTGCCCGCGCCGTTGAAGCGGCCCTCCAACGGCTGTGCCGCGGCGATCAGTTGGCGGATGAGCGCCCCCAGGTCATCACTCGATCCGGATGTCTGGGAGGCCAGCGTTGACAGCGTGGAACTGCCCATGTCGAACTTCACGAACCCACCCCCGTCGGGTAGTCGCCATGGTTCCGTCGAGCGGGCCCCGCAGCGGAGACCCGACCCACCTCAGTATGGCCCCGGGCACCGACAGTGCCGCCACCGCTTTGTCACAGCCGGTCGCCCAACTCGTAACAGACCCCGCGGCGGCGCGCCACTACGATCACTGATCATGGAGACAGCGGCGTACATCGCGATCGTGGCCCTCATACTTCAGTATCCGCTGCTGGAGTCGAGGATCCAGAAGATCCAGCGCAGGGCGGACCGCATCGAGCGCAAGCTGGATCTCATCCTCGGCCATCTGGACATCCAGGTGGCGGAGCCCGGCATGGAGCGGGTGGTGGCCCTGGTGCGGCAGGGCAAGAAGATCGAGGCCATCAAGGTCTACCGGGAACTCACCGACGCCGGCCTCAAGGAGGCCAAGGACGCGGTCGAGCGCATGGAGATGGCCTGAAGGCCGCGGCGCCGGGCGGACCGGCGGACCGCGGATCGGCGGACCGGCGGACCGGGTCAGGGGCGCTCGCGGTCGTGGTAGGTGTGGCGGGTGTGTTCGGTGTGGGCGCGCATGACGGCCGTGGCACCGTGTTCGTCGCCCGCGGCGATGGCCGCGATCAGCTCGCGGTGCTCGATCCAGGACTGCTTGCCGCGCTGGCGGGCGACCGGGGTGTAGTACCAGCGGACCCTGCGGTCCACCTGGGCGGCCAGTTCGGACAGGACCACGTTTCCGGCGAGCTCCATCACCTTGGCGTGGAATTCGGCGTTGGCCGCGACCGCGCCGTCCACATCGTCGTCCAGGACCGCGCGCTCGCCCTTCGCGCACAGGGCCTCCAGGGCGGCGACGCCGGCCTCGTCGGCCCCGGCGGCGGCCAACCGGGCGGCCTCGGCCTCCAGGAGCGTGCGCACCGTAAGGAGCTGATCGGCCTCCTCCTCGGTGGGCTCGTGGACGAACGCGCCCTGGGCGGGCCGCAGATCGACCCAGCCCTCGGTGTTGAGCCGCTGGAGGGCCTCCCGCACAGGCTGGCGGGAGACGCCGAGATGGCCGGCGAGCTCGCTCTCCACGAGGTGCTGGCCGGGGCTGAGGGCGCGGGTGGTGATGAGTTCGAGCAGTGCCTCGTAGACGCGCTCGCGGAGCGGCCCGGGCCGCTCCAGCTTCGGCACCGCGCCCTGCGGTAGTCCCCTGGACAGCATCGCGCCCCCTCTGGCTCGCCGTTCACCGAATATCCGGATTCACCGGATGCGTGAATTGGTTATTGTCTACAGTTTACCCAACCTGTCCACGCCGCCGACACATCCCAGGTACCTTGACGTCTAGTCATCGACTCGTTGAATCCTTAAAGTCCGGGCACATGCTCACCAATGATCGTCTCGGCCCGCTCAGCCGCTCGCGCACCCTGGCCCCCCCGGGCTGGAGCCGCTGGCTGGTGCCGCCCGCCGCCCTGGCCGTCCATCTCTCGATCGGCCAGGCCTACGCGTGGAGCGTGTTCAAGCCGCCCCTGGAGTCCTCGATGGACCTCTCGGGCACGGCCAGCGCGCTCCCCTTCCAGCTGGGCATCGTGATGCTCGGCCTGTCCGCCGCCTTCGGCGGCACGCTCGTGGAGCGCAACGGCCCGCGCTGGGCGATGTTCGTCTCCCTCGTCTGCTTCTCCTCCGGCTTCCTCGTCGCCGCCCTCGGCGCCGCCACCAGCCAGTACTGGCTGGTGGTCCTCGGCTACGGCTTCATCGGCGGGATCGGTCTCGGCATCGGCTACATCTCCCCCGTCTCCACGCTGATGAAGTGGTTCCCCGACCGGCCCGGCATGGCCACCGGCATCGCCATCATGGGCTTCGGCGGCGGAGCGTTGATCGCATCGCCCTGGTCCAGCAAGCTGCTGGAGCACTTCGGCACCGACAACGGCGGCATCGCCGCCACCTTCCTGGTCCACGGCGTGACCTACGCGGTGTTCATGACCCTCGGCGTACTGCTGGTGCGCGTACCGCCCGAGGGCTGGCGGCCCGCCGGCTGGGAACCGCCGCAGGAGCAGGGGCACATGATCAGCGCGGCCGACGTCTCCGCGCGCAACGCCATCCGCACCCCGCAGTTCTGGTTCCTGTGGGTGGTGCTGTGCATGAACGTGACGGCGGGCATCGGCATCCTGGAGAAGGCCGCGCCCATGATCGGCGACTACTTCAAGGACACCGACACCCCCGTGTCCGCCACCGCGGCGGCCGGTTTCGTCGCCCTGCTGTCGGCGGCCAACATGGCCGGGCGGCTGCTGTGGTCGTCCACCTCCGACCTCATCGGACGCAAGAACATGTACCGGGTCTATCTGGGCGTGGGCGCGCTGATGTACCTGGCCATCTCACAGCTCGGCGACTCCTCCAAGCCGCTGTTCGTGGTGTGCGCCCTGGTGATCCTCTCCTTCTACGGCGGCGGCTTCTCGACCGTTCCGGCGTATCTGAAGGACCTGTTCGGCACGTACCAGGTGGGCGCGATCCACGGCCGGCTGCTCACGGCGTGGTCGGTGGCCGGGGTCCTCGGCCCGTACATCGTCAACAAGGTGGCCGACCACCAGGAGGAGGCGGGGAAGACCGGCCCCGGGCTGTACTCGCTCTCGCTCACCATCATGATCGTGCTGCTGGTCGTCGGCTTCGTCGCCAACGAGCTGATACGGCCGGTCCATCCGCGCTTCCACGAACCGGCCCCCGCGGCGGCCGAGTCCGAGGCCGCTCCCGCCGAGAAGGGAGGGGACCGATGACCGAGCCCACAAAAGACCGCACCGCGCTGACCGTGGCCGTCTGGGCCTGGGTGGTGCTGCCCTTCGGGTACGGGGTCTACGAACTCGTCCAGAAGGCCACCCAGCTCTTCACCGGCTGAGCCCGCTCCACCGACTGAGCTCTCCACACGGTCCGAGGTCCCATCGCCCGGAGGCCGGAGAGGGGTTGAGGTGTCGTCCGACTCCTTGACCCCCTTCTCGGGCATACTGTATTCAATATTCAGTCGACGATACCCGGACGCTCGGTCCCTTCACGTCGCACCACGCGGCGTGACCGCCGTAAGGAGCCCGTCGTGGCCCGTAACCGCCAGCGCAACCGACAGCAGAAGCAGTACCCGCGGCTCACCCATCCCCTGGTGCGCGACTCGGTGAGCGGAGAGCTCCGCCGCGCCTCCTGGGACGAGGCGCTCAGCCGGGCCGCCGCCGGGTTCCGGGCCGTGACGGCGGCCCACGGGCCCGACGCGTTCGGCATGTTCTCCTGCGCCCGCGCCACCAACGAGATGAACTACGTGGCCCAGAAGTTCACCCGGGTGGTGATCGGCACCAATAACGTCGACTCCTGCAACCGCACCTGCCACGCGCCCAGCGTCGCGGGGCTGTCCGCCGTCTTCGGCTCCGGCGGCGGCACCTCGTCGTACGCGGAGGTCGAGGACACCGACCTCATCGTGATGTGGGGCTCCAACGCCCGCTTCGCGCACCCGATCTTCTTCCATCACGTCCTCAAGGGCATCCGCAACGGCGCCCGGATGTACGCCGTCGATCCGCGCCGCACCTCGACCGCCGAATGGGCGGAGAGCTGGCTGGGGCTCAACGTGGGCACCGACATCCCGCTCGCCCACGCCGTGGGCCGCGAGATCATCCACGCGGGGCTCGCCAACCGGGCCTTCATCGAGCGCGCGACCACCGGGTTCGAGGAGTACGCGGCCCATGTGGAGCCGTGGACGCTGCGCGTCGCGGAGAAGGTCACCGGGGTCCCGGCGGACGCCATCCGCGACCTCGCGCACGCCTATGCCACCGCCGAGCGCGCCCAGCTGTGCTGGACGCTCGGCATCACCGAGCACCACAACGGCACCGACAACGTACGGGCGTTGATCAATCTCTCCCTGCTGACCGGTCATGTCGGCCGGTACGGCTGCGGACTCCAGCCGCTGCGCGGCCAGAACAACGTGCAGGGCGGCGGCGACATGGGCGCCATCCCCAACCGGCTGCCCGGCTTCCAGGACATCCTGGACCCGCCCGTCCGGTCCAAGTTCGAGCGCGCCTGGGACGTGGTCATCCAGCCGCGTTACGGGCTGAACCTCACCGAGATGTTCGAGGCCATGGAGGCGGGCGAACTGCGCGCCGTCTACTGCATCGGCGAGAACCCGGCCCAGTCCGAGGCCGACACCGAGCAGGCCGTCCGGCGGATGGAGTCGCTGGAGCACCTGGTGGTGCAGGACATCTTCCTCACCAGGACCGCCGAGCTGGCCGATGTGGTGCTCCCGGCGACCGCCGGCTGGTGCGAGACGGAGGGCACCACCACCAACAGCGAGCGGCGCGTCCAGCGGGTGCGCAAGGCCGTGGAGCCGCCGGGCGAGGCGCGCGAGGACATCGACATCATCTGCGAGCTGGCGCGGCGGCTGGGCCACGACTGGAAGTTCGAGGGCGCGGAGGAGGTCTGGAACGAGCTGCGCGACGTCTCCCCGGACCACTTCGGCATGACCTACGAGCGGCTGGAGGAGCACCAGGGCATCCAGTGGCCCTGCCCCAGCACCGACCGTCTCGAGCCCACCTATCTGCACGGCCGCCTGTGGGAGGACGATCCGGCGCTGCGCGGTCCGCTCGCCCCCTTCGGACCGGTGAAGCACGATCCGCCGGTCGATCTGACCGATGACGCCTTCCCGATCCGGCTCACCACGGGGCGGCGCTTGGACTCGTACAACACGGGGGTGCAGAGCGGGGGTTTCGCCTCTCCGCTGCGGCGGGGCGAGTACGTCGAGCTGTGCCCGGAGGACGCGGCCCGCTACCGGGTGGAGGCCGAGGAGCGGGTGCGGGTCACCTCGCGGCGCGGTTCGGTGGTGGCGCCGGTGTGGATCGATCCCGGGCTGCGGCCGGGGCTCGCCTTCATGACCATGCACTTCCCCGACGAGGTGGACACCAACTCCCTGACGATCGAGGCGAACTGCCCCATCGCGGGAACGGCGGAGTTCAAGGCGTCGGCCATAAGGATCGAGAAGATTCCCGTGACCGCCGTAAGGAGCTGATCGTGGATCTGCGGTTCGGTGACAGCAAGCCCACGGACGAGGAGCGGGCGGCGGTCGACGCGCTGCTCGGCCCGCCCGAGTCCGCCTGGGAGGGCGCGGACGACCGTACGGACACGGATCTGCGCTGGGCGCGCGGCGGCCGCGAGGCACGGGAGCGGCGCGATCTGCTGCTGCCCGGACTGCACGCCCTCAACGACCGGGTGGGCTGGATCAGCGAGGGCGGCCTGGACTATCTGTGCCGCCGGCTGACGGTCCCTCCGGCCGAGGGCTACGGGGTGGCGACCTTCTACGCGATGTTCGCGGTGAAACCCCGTCCGGCGACCGTCGTCCACGTCTGTACGGACCTGGCGTGCGCGGCCCGGGGCTCCGCCCAGGTGTGCGCGGAGCTCGAACGGGACGTGGGCCCGGCGGGCTCGGCGGGGTCCGGGGCCGTCTGGCAGCCCAGCCCCTGCCTGGGCCTGTGCGAGCGCGCCCCGGCGGCCCTGGTCCTCCGCGCGGGCGAGGCGCCGCAGGCCGCGGTCGTCGCCCCCGCCACCGCCCGGGCGGTCGCCGACGCGGCGTCGGCACCGCACGAGGCGGCGGCCGAGCCGCCCGCCGTGGCCGCGGTCCCCCAGACCGGCGCCGACGGCCTGGTGCTGCTGCGCCGGATCGGGGCGGTCGACCCGGGGTCGCTCGACGACTACCGTGCCCACGGCGGATACGCCGCTCTGCGGCGCGCGTTCGCGATCGGGCCCGCCGGGGTGATCCGGGAGGTGACCGAGGCGGGTCTGGTCGGGCGGGGCGGGGCCGCGTTCCCGACCGGGCGTAAGTGGTCGGCCACCGCCCAGCAGCCCGACCATCCGCACTACCTGGTCTGCAACGCCGACGAGAGCGAACCGGGCACCTTCAAGGACCGGGTCCTGATGGAGGGCGATCCCTACGCCCTCATCGAGGCCATGACCGTCGCGGGCTACGCCACCGGGGCCCACCGCGGCTATCTGTATCTGCGCGGCGAGTACCCCCGGGCGCTGCGCCGGCTGCGCACCGCCATCGACCGGGCCCGGGCCCGTGGCTTCCTCGGTAAGGACGTCATGGGCCAGGGGTTCGCGTTCGACATCGAGATCCGGCGCGGCGCGGGCGCGTACATCTGCGGCGAGGAGACCGCGATCTTCAACTCGATCGAGGGGCGGCGCGGTGAACCGCGCAGCAAACCGCCCTTCCCGGTCGAGAAGGGGCTGTTCGGCAAGCCGACCGCGGTCAACAACGTGGAGACCCTGGTCAATGTGTTGCCGATTCTGATCGAGGGCGCGCAGGCGTACGCACGTACCGGCACCGGCACCTCGACCGGCACCAAGCTGTTCTGCGTCTCCGGCACGGTCGCCCGGCCCGGCGTCTACGAGCTGCCGTTCGGGGCGACGCTGCGGGAGCTGCTGGAGCTCGCGGGGCCGCCCGAGACCCTGCGCGCGGTGCTGCTCGGCGGCGCCGCGGGCGGCTTCGTACGCCCCGACGAGCTGGATGTGCCGCTGACCTTCGAGGGCACGCGCGCCGCGGGCACCACGCTCGGCTCGGGGGTGGTGCTGGTGCTGGACGAGGGCGTCGAACTGCCGCGCATCCTGCTGCGCATCGCGGAGTTCTTCCGCGACGAGTCCTGCGGCCAGTGCGTCCCCTGCCGGGTGGGCACCGTACGGCAGGAGGAGGCGCTGCACCGGCTCAAGGACCGTACGGGCGCCGCCGCGGCCGGGGACATCGCGCTGCTGCGCGAGGTCGGCCAGGCCATGCGGGACGCCTCGATCTGCGGTCTGGGCCAGACCGCCTGGAACGCCGTGGAGTCCGCCATCGACCGCCTGGGAGCCTTCAAGTGACCGCGATACCGCTGCGACCCCCGCGCCGACTGGTCGACCTCACCCTGGACGGCGAGCCGGTGCGCGCCCCGGAGGACAGCACCCTGCTGGACGCGTGCCGCGCCGCGGGCAAGGACATCCCGACCCTGTGTCAGGGCGACACGCTCACCCCGAAGAACGCCTGCCGGGTGTGTGTGGTGGAGGTGGAGGGCGCCCGCACCCTCGCCCCCGCCTGCTCCCGCCGGGTGGAGCAGGGCATGGAGGTGCGCACGGACACCGAGCGGGCCCGGCACAGCCGTAAGGTCGTCCTGGAGCTGCTGGCCTCCTCAACCGATCTGTCCACGACCCCGCGCGCCGCCGAGTGGATCGAGGAGTACGGGGCCGAGCCGGACCGGTTCGGCGCGGCCGCGGCCCGGATGGACGAGGAGCCGAAGGTCGACAATGACCTGTACGTCCGCGACTACGACAAGTGCATCCTCTGCTACAAGTGCGTGGACGCCTGCGGTGACCAGTGGCAGAACACCTTCGCGATCGCGGTCGCGGGCCGTGGCTTCGACGCCCGGATCTCCACCGAGCACGACGCGCCCCTCACCGACTCCGCGTGTGTCTACTGCGGCAACTGCATCGAGGTCTGCCCGACCGGCGCGCTGAGCTTCAAGACGGAGTTCGACATGCGGGAGGCCGGGACGTGGGACGAGGCGGCCCAGACGGAGACGACCACGGTGTGCGCCTACTGTGGTGTGGGCTGCAATCTCACCCTCCATGTGCAGGACAATGAGATCGTGAAGGTCACCTCGCCGCACGACAACCCCGTCACGCACGGGAACCTGTGCATCAAGGGCCGATTCGGGTACCAGCACGTACAGAACCACGCACAGAACCGGGACTGATCGACATGGGACGGGTCACCGAGCGACGCCGCGTCATCCGCATCCGGGACGGGGCGGTCAGCACCCGGCCGGACACCCTCGTGGCGGAGGAGCCGCTGGAGATCCGGCTGAACGGGAAACCGCTGGCCATCACCATGCGCACACCGGGCGACGACTTCGCCCTCGCCGCCGGGTTCCTGGTGAGCGAGGGCGTCCTCGGGCGCGCGGACGAGCTGGCGAACATCGTCTACTGCGCGGGCGCGACCCAGGACGGTTCCAACACCTACAACGTGGTGGATGTGACGCTGGCGCCGGGCGTGCCGGTCCCGGACATCACGCTCGAGCGCAATGTCTACACGACGTCGTCCTGCGGTCTGTGCGGCAAGGCCAGCCTGGACGCGGTGCGGACGACCGCGCGCTGGCCGCTGGCGGACGGGCTCGGCGACGGGGCGGCCGCCGGGGGCTCCGCCGTCCGGATCGAGCCGGAGACGCTCTCCGTGCTCCCTGACCGGCTCCGCGCGGCGCAGCGCGTCTTCGACCGGACCGGCGGTCTGCACGCGGCGGCGCTGTTCAGCCCGGACGGTGAGCTGCTGGACCTGCGGGAGGACGTGGGGCGGCACAACGCGGTGGACAAGCTGGTGGGGCGGGCGCTCCAGCAGGGCCTGCTGCCGCTGTCGGGATCGGTGCTGATGGTCTCCGGGCGCGCCTCCTTCGAGCTGGCGCAGAAGGCCGTGATGGCGGGGATCCCGGTGCTGGCGGCGGTGTCGGCGCCCTCCTCGCTGGCGGTGGATCTGGCGGCGGAGACGGGGCTGACCCTGGTCGGCTTCCTCCGCGGCACGTCGATGAACGTGTACGCGGGCGAGCAGCGGCTCGCCCTGCGGACAGCGGTCGGCGGGGCCTGAGAGCGGTCCGCCCGCTGCACGGGTTGGCGGGCCGGCCGACGGGGAGCGCCCCCTGCGTCGGCCGGCCCCTACCGGGTCCGGTGGGCTTTCACTCGAAAGCGTTCTTGACCGCTCGTTCTGGTTAGGTGTTAGGGTTGGGGCATGGCCAGAACGAAGGAATTCGATCCAGAGGCCGCCCTCCAGTCGGCTCTCGAGCTGTTCTGGCAGCGCGGCTATGAAGCGACCTCGATGGCGGACCTCGTCGACTACCTCGGCATCGGCCGCGCCAGTATCTACGCGACCTTCGGCAGCAAGCACGAGCTGTACCTGAAGGCCATGGACCGCTATGCGGAGACGCGCGACCCGTCCCTGCTCGCCGAGCTGTCCCAGCCCGGCCCCGCGCTGCCCGCGGTGCGGGCGGTGGTGCGCCGCTTCGCCGAGGAGGCCGCCTCTCCGGAGCTGCGGCTGGCCGGCTGCCTGGTGACCAACACGGCGGCCGAGCTGGCGCCGCACGACCCGGCGGCGGCCCGCCGGGTGGAGCTCAGCTGGGACCGCGTGGAGACCCCGCTGTGCTCCGCGCTGATACGGGCCCAGGCCCAGGGCGAGCTCCCCGAGGACCGCGACCCCCGCGCGCTGGCGCGGATGCTGTTCGTGCTGCTGCAAGGGCTGCGGGTGGTCGGCAAGGCGTCGGACGACCCGGCCCGGGTGCGGGACGCGGCGGAGCAGGCGCTGGCACTGCTGGACTGATCTCTCACGATCACTGGAGTCACACAGAGCCCATTCGCATGCCCTCATATTAAAACGATCGGTCAAATATTGGGGGAAAGATGACCGTCACCGCCACCCCGTACGACAGCGATACCGACACCAACACAGACACAGCCCCCGACCCCACCACCATCACGACCCACCGTCGCCGGGCCTTCGCCCTGCTCGGCTCCGTCCAGATCACCCTGATCTTCACGCTCGCGGCGATCGCCGTGCCGCTGCCCGAGATCGGCCGGGCCTTCGGCCTGGAGCGGGCCGACCTGATCCTGCTCAGCGCCGCCTATGGGCTGACCTTCGCCGGGCTGCTGCTCTTCGGCGGACGTCTCGCCGACCGCCACGGCGGGCGGCGGGCCCTCACCGCCGGGCTCCTCCTCTTCGCCGCCGCCTCGGCCGCCGCCCCGTTCGCCCCCGGTATCGGGACCCTGCTCGCGGCCCGGTTCGCCCAGGGCGCAGGGGCGGCCCTGATAGCGCCCGCCGCCATGACGGTGCTGCGCGCCGTCTTCCCCGCTCCCACCGCCTACGGCAAGGCGATGGCGACCTGGGGTGGGCTCTCCGTGCTCGGCGCCACCGCGGGCAATCTGCTCTCCGGCGTCATAGCCGAGCTGCTGTCCTGGCGCTGGAGCTTCGCCGTACCGCTGGCGGTGGCCGTGTCCGCCCTCGTCCTGGCGCCCCGGCTGCTGCCGGACACCCCGCCGAGCCGGGGCCGGGCCCTCGATCTGCCGGGCGCGCTGCTGGCCACGGCCGGGATCACGCTCGCCAGTTATGGGCTCGTGGCCACCGACGCCCTGCCCTGGTCGTCGGCCGGGGTGCTGGTGCCCCTGCTCATCGGGGCCGTGCTGCTCATCGCGTTCTGGTACGCCGAGCGCCGGGCGGGCGACCCGCTGCTGCCGCCCCGCTTCCTGCTGGACCGGCGGCGGGCGCTCGCCCTCGCGGCGATCGCGTTCAGCGCCTGCGCGACCGCGATGACCTTTGTGACCCTCTCGCTCCATCTCCAGACGGACCGTGAGTGGTCGCCGCTGCGGACATCGGCCGCCTTTGTGCCGTTCGCCATCGCCCTGCTCGCCTCGGGCCGGGCGGCCGGGCCGCTGATAGCCCGCTTCGGCCCCCACGTCGTCACCGCCGCCGGGCTGGCCACGGCCGGGGCCGGGCTGGTGCTGCTCGCCCTCACCGGGCTCGACCCGCACGCCGCGTATGCCTCAGCGCTGCTGCCGGGGCTGGTGCTGCTGCCGGCCGGGGCCGCCGCCTCCTTCGCCGGGGCCGCCGTGCTCACCACCCATGGGGTGCCGCATGAGCGGACCGGGCTCGCGGGCGGGGTGCTGAACACCGCGATGGAGCTCGGCCCGACCGTGGTCTTCGCCATCGTGCTCACCTTCGGCAGCGATGCCGTCTCCCTCGCCGCGACGGGGGCCGCGCTCGCCCTCGTCGCCGCCCTGAACCTCCGCGTCCAGCGGAGCCGTCCGTCCCGTCCCTCCTCCCTTCCTCAAGGAGCCACGCAGTGAACCGCTTCACCGGAAAGACCGCCCTCGTCACCGGAGCGGGCAGCGGTCTCGGCCGTGCCATCGCGCTCGCCTTCGCCGCCGAAGGCGCCTCCGTGGTGGCCGCGGGCCGTACCGAATCCACCCTGGCCGAGACGGTCCGCCTCATCGAGGCCGCCGACGGCCGGGCCGCCGCCGTGACCGCCGATGTCACCGACTCCGGGCAGCTGCGGGAGCTGGTGCACAGCACCGTCGCCCGCTTCGGCGGACTGGACATCGCCGTCAACAACGCCGGGATACTGCGCGGCAACGGGCCCATCGGCGAGGTCAGCGAGGAGGACTGGGAGGCGGTGCTGCGCACCAATGTCACCGGTGTCTGGCTGGCCATGAAGCACCAGATCGCGCATATGAAGGAGCATGGCGGCGGGGCGATCGTCAATGTCTCCTCCAACCTGGGAGCCCATCTGCGGGTGTCCGGCCTCGGCGCCTACAGCACCTCCAAGGCGGCGGTCGCCACGCTGACCCGGATCGCCGCGCTCGACCACATCCACCAGGGCGTCCGGATCAACGCGGTCAGCCCCGGCGCCTCCGACGGCCCCATGTCGCTGCGGCCGGGTGAGACCGAGGCCGACCGCGCCGAGCGGGCGAAGAGCGAGACTCCGCTGGGCCGGGTGGCGGAGGCGGACGAGATCGCGGCGGCCGTGCTCTACCTCGCCTCACCGGCGGCGGGAGCCGTGGTCGGCACGGATCTCGTGGTGGACAGCGGCTCATCGGCCTGACCGGCCCCGAGCGCCCGGCCGGAG
Source organism: Streptomyces javensis (assembly GCF_039525925.1). Taxonomy (NCBI): domain Bacteria; kingdom Bacillati; phylum Actinomycetota; class Actinomycetes; order Kitasatosporales; family Streptomycetaceae; genus Streptomyces; species Streptomyces javensis. The sequence continues at coordinate 38,835 of NZ_BAAAIF010000016.1, forward strand.
CCCGGCCGAAGCCGACCGGAGCCCGGCCGAAAGCCGATCGAACTCCTGACGGAGCCCAACCGAAAAGCCGACCGGAGCCCAGCCGGAGTCCGGCCATGGGGCTGTCCCCACCCGAACCCCGGGGGCTTGCCGCATGGCTGGGACACCACCGCCCCCGGAAGCTGGTGAGACATGAACGCACCCACGAAGCGCCCTCGCTTACGCCTCGTCACGGCCGCCGCCGTCACCGCCGCCCTCCTCGGCGGTGCGGCCGCGGTCCCGGCCGCCGCCACCACGGGGTCGAAAGCCGGTCCCGGCTCCTCCGCCGCCGACTCCACCAGCGCAGCCGACTCCGCCACCTCCACCACCTCCACCGGCTCCGCCACCTCCACCGGCCACCGGCTCACTGAGGCCGAGTTGCGGCGCGCGGTGGCCCGGACGCTGGAAGAGGCCGGATTCATCGGCATCACCGTGGAGGTGCGCGACGGTCACCGCCGGATCCACGCCCGCGCGGGCGAGGCGGAGCGCGGCACCGGCCGCCCCATGCCCTATGGGGCGCACTACCGGGCCGCGAGCGTCACCAAGTCCTTCGTGGCCACGGTCGTCCTCCAACTGGTCGCCGAGGGGCGGCTCTCGCTGAGCGATCCGGTGGACACGTGGCTGCCGGGCGTGGTGAGCGGCAATGGCAACGACGGCCGCCGGATCACCGTCCGGAATCTGCTCCAGCACACCAGCGGCATCCACAACTACGCCTACAGCGACGACACCGGCGACTCGGCGGCGGACTTCGAGCGGACCCGGTTCGACCATGTCTCCCCCGAGCAGGTGGTCGCCGGGGCCATGAAGCACCGGCCCGACTTCCCGCCCGCCCCGGCCGATGACCCGGAGCCCGACTGGAACTACTCCAACCCCGGCTATGTTCTCGCCGGAATGATCATCCAGAAGGTCACCGGACGGGCCTGGCCGGAGGAGGTCCGCGACCGCGTCATCCGCCCGCTGGGCCTGACCGGCACCTCCGAGCCCGGGGACGACCCACGGATCAAGGCCCCGTACGCCCATACGTATCAGCGCTTCCCCAGCTCCGACAGCTGGACGGACACCACGCTGCGGAACGTCTCCTGGGGCGGTGCGGCCGGTTCCCTCATCACCACGGACCGCGATCTGGACCGGTTCTACACCGCCCTGTTGAGCGGCCGTCTGCTGCCCCCGGCGCAGCTGGCCGAGATGCGCCGCACGGTCCCCGTCGGACCGGACTTCGAGGTGGCCTTCCCGCACGCCCAGTACGGGCTCGGGATGATACGCCAGCCGCTCAGCTGCGGCGGCTACCGCTGGGGCCACGGCGGCGACCTCGAAGGGGCCACGGTGCGCACCGGCTTCACCGAGGGCGGGCGGCGCTCGGTGACCATCAGCTCCAGTGGCAAGACCGCCGATGACGAGCAGCTGCTCCGGGCCGAGCGGGTCATGCAGGGCCTTGTCGACCGGGTTCTGTGCGAGGGGATTGGAGGCCGTAAACTCTGACACTCATTAGAGGGTTCGGAGGCTGATGGCCGCGAGGAGGAGGCCCATGCGGATCGGCGAGCTGTCCCGCCGCACCGGGGTGAACGAACGGCTGCTGCGCTACTACGAACAGCAGGGTCTCCTCCGGCCCGAGCGGCTGCCCAGCGGCTATCGCGCGTACCGCGCGTCCGATGTGGCGGTGGTGCGGCGCATCCGCGCGCTACTGGCGGCCGGGCTGTCGACGGCGACCATCTCCCAGGTCCTGCCCTGTCTCCGCGACGACGGTGAGCACCTCGTACCCACCTGCCCGGACCTGCTGGGCGAACTGCGCGCCGAGCGGGACCGGATGACCTCGGCCATCGAGGAGCTCGAGCTGTCCCGGTCGCTGCTGGACCGGGTCATCACGGCGGGCCAGACGGCCATGAACTGACCGAGGCGGGGCGCCGTCCGGGGGCGGGCACCGTCCCCCTCGCGCCCCGTCCTCACCTCAACTGGCGTAGCGTCACGAGGATATGACGCACGGTCCTTGTCCCGGGCGACCGCAGGACGAGACACTTTCAGCCGCAGTCATGTGTGAGACATGGGATGTCTTGATGTCCTGACGGCATGATGCCTCATGGCGTGATGCCCGACGGCCTCGACGTCCAGATGCCGATGCCTCAACGAGGCAGTCTGAAGGGCAGGCCGTGACCATGGCGTCAGTTCTCCGCACACGTCCCCGCAGCAGACCACCCCGCTCCCGTACCAGACCGTGGCGGTGCCGCGCCGCCGTGCTCCTCACCGCCGCGGCGCTGGCCCTGATCCCGCTTCCGGTACGGGCCGCGGACACGGATTCCTCCGCGTCCGCGGCCCGCGCCGACTCCGGCGCCAGCTCCGACTCCGGCTCCGGCTCCACCGCCGACTCCGGCTTCGAACAACAGGTCCTCTTCAAGTCTGCCCAGGAACAGGGCTACTCCTGCTTCCGGATCCCGGCGGTCGTCAAGGCCAAGGACGGCACCCTGCTCGCCTTCGCCGAGGGCCGGGTCGACAACTGCGGTGACGCCGGGGACATCGATCTGGTCCTCAAGCGCTCCACCGACGGCGGCCGCACCTGGGGCCCGCTCCAGGTGGTCAACGACGGCAACGGTGACACCCACGGCAACCCCGCGCCCATCGTGGACCAGCGCACCGGCCGCATCGTGCTCGCCAGCACCTACAACACCGGCCGCGACGACTCCCAGAGCTGCGACATCCCCTGTGACCGCTCCCCGCACCTCCAGTACAGCGACGACAACGGCGCCACCTGGTCGGCGCCGCGCGATCTGAGCTCCTCGCTGATGCCGGCCCAGTGGAACTCCTGGTACGCCACCGGCCCCGTGCACGGCATCCAGCTCCAGCGCGGACGCCACAAGGGCCGGCTGGTCTTCACCCTCAACACCGAGAGCTTCAGCGGCGGCCGCATCACCGACAACCACGCCGCGCTCGCCTACAGCGACGACGGCGGCGACCGCTGGCGCATCGGCGCGGTGGACAGCTATCCGCTCGCGGAGGACGGCACCTTCCGCCAGAAGCCGTCCGAGATGACGCTGGTGGAGCGGGCCGACGGCTCGATCTACGTCAACGGCCGGGAGCAGGACGGCACCGATCTCGGCCACCGCGACTACACCATCAGCCGGGACGGCGGCCAGAGCTTCACCGCGCCCTTCCGTACCATCCCCGATCTGCCCACCCCCCAGGTGCAGGGTTCGATCCTGCGGCTGCGCGACCCGGCCCGCGACGGCTACAGCCGACTGCTCTTCTCCGCCCCCGCCGACCCCGACCGCCGTCGCACCATGATGGTCCGCTCCTCCTGGGACGAGGCCCGCAGCTGGGACGGTGTGGACCGGGGCAAGGTCGTCACCACCGACTGGTCCGGCTACTCGGACATGGTCGCGATCTCCCGCGACACGGTGGGGCTGCTGTACGAGGGCGGTGCGGTCGACGCCCGTGACGAGATCCGCTTCGCCCGCTTCACCGAGGACTGGCTGGGCTCCCGCCGACCGCCCTCCCCCACCACCGACGACCGCGCGCCCGGCGCCCGGTCCGCGACCGTGCTCGGTGGCGCCGCCAAGCGCGACGACGGCCGCTTCGGCGACGCGCTGTCCTTCGACGGTACGGACGACGCCGTACGGGTCCCGTACCGGAACGCCCTGCCGCTCGGCACCCGCGACTTCACCGTGAGCCTGTGGTTCCGCTACTCGGCCGCCTCCGGGCAGCATCCGTTCCTGTGGATGGGCGGCATCGGCAACAAACAGCCGCAGGTCTGGCTGCGGGGTGAGCCCGGGAGCAACCGGATCCGGGCGCTGATGACCACGGTCAACGGTTTCGCCACCTTCACCAGCGCCTCGGTGTCCACCGACGCCGCCTACAACGACGGGCAGTGGCACCACCTCGCCCTGGTCCGCAGCGGCGGACGGCTCTCCCTCACCGTGGACGGGGGCACCGCGGTCACCGCCCCCGATGCCCCGGGCACCGTGAGCCGCACCGCGCCCTTCGGCCTCCATCTCGGCCAGGCCGTGGACAGCCGGTCCTCTATGACGGGCGATCTCGATGAGTTCCGCCTGTACGCCCGCGCCCTGTCCGACACCGAACTGCGCCGCGTCCGCGAGTTCAACGCCCCGCTCGACGACCCCCACTCCGGCGCCCTCGTCCACCTCCCCCTCGACCGCGTGCGGTCCCCCCACGACTAGACGACATCGAACTCATTGCCCTCCGGGTCCTGGAGCAGCACCGCGTAGTGCTCCATCTCGGGCTTGTCCATGATCTGTACGACCGTGGCTCCGGCCTCCTTCAGCCGGTCCACGGTCGCCGTGACGCGCTCGGTGCGGACCGCGAGGGGCACATCCCGCCCACCGCCCACCTTCAGATCGAGATGCAGCCGGTTCTTGGTCACCTTGGGCTCCGGAACCTGCTGGAACCACACCCGCGGACCCTGCCCCTCCGGATCCACGATGGACTCCGGGGTCTCCCCGACCCCGGGGGGCAGCTCCTCCGCGGGCACTCCCATCTCCGCCCAGTACTCCCGCCAGGTGGCGTGGCCGCCCGGCGGGGGCTCGGGCACATAGCCCAGGGCCTCGGACCAGAAGGCCACCATCCGGCGTGGCTCGGCACAGTCGATGGTCAGTTGCAGCGTGAGCGTCGTCATGTCCGAAGCCTCCCAGAGGGGTCTGACAACGGGGCCCGGCGCGGTGGGTCCCGCGAAGCGGTGCCCGGCGGATCGTGTCGCAGCGGCGGGCTGCTTCCCCCTCCCCGCCCCTTCCCGAAACTGGGGCTCCGCCCCAGCACCCGGAGCCTTAACGCCTGGCAGCGGCTGCTCCGCCCATCGATATGCGGCTCCGCCGCGTGGTCCGCCGGTCCTCCGCTAGGGTGTTCGGCCGTGACCGAAGCCGACTTCCTCCACTCCACCCGGGCGTCCTACGACGCCATGGCCCTCGACTACGACGAGCGCTTCCGCGATGAGCTGGCGGCCCAGACCCTGGAACGGGCGGTGTTCGCCGGTTTCGCCGAGCTGGTGCGGAACGCCGGGGGCGGACCGGTGGCCGATGTGGGCTGCGGACCGGGCCGGGTGACCGCGCATCTCCACGGTCTGGGACTGTCCGTGTACGGGATCGACCTGTCGCCGCGGATGGTGGAGCTGGCCCGGCGGGAGCATCCCGGGCTGCGGTTCGAGGAGGGGTCGATGCTGGCCCTGGACATCCCGGACGGCACCCTCGCCGGCGTGGTGGCGTGGTACTCCACGATCCACATTCCGCAGGAGCGGCTGCCGGATGTGTTCGCCGAGTTCCACCGGGTGCTGGCGCCCGGTGGATACGCGCTGGTGGGCTTCCAGGTGGGCGATGAACAGCGGGACTACACGGAGGCGTTCGGCCACAAGGTGTCGCTGACCTTCCGCCGGTGGCAGCCGGACCGGATCGCCGAGTTGCTCGCCGGGGCCGGACTGCCGGTCCGCGCCCGGACGTTCCGGGAACCGGAGCGCTGGGAACCCACCCCGCAGGCGTCCCTCATCGCCCGCAAGCCGCTGCCGCCCGCCGGAGAGGGAGACGGGGACGGGGACGGGAACGCGGACCGGACCGCCGGAAACCCGGCCGCCACAAGCTGACGTCAGACGCGGGTCAGCGCGGCGTCGCCCGCGCTGTCCGCAGGAGCCGGAGACCGCGGCCCCGCTTCGGCTTCCGCCACCGCCGCCTCCGGCGCCCGCGCCGCGAAGCGGCGGGCCAGCACCGCGCAGACCATCAGCTGCATCTGGTGGAAGAGCATCAGCGGCAGCACCGCCAGGCTCGCCTGGGCGCCGAAGAGCACGCTCGCCATCGGCAGCCCGGCGGCCAGGCTCTTCTTCGACCCCGCGAACACGATCGTGATCCGGTCCTCGCGGACGAAGCCCAGCTTCCGCGAGCCGTACGAGGTGAGCGTGAGCATCACCGTGAGCAGGACCGCCTCGACGCCGAGCAGGATCGCCAGCCGCGCCGGGGTCACCTGGTGCCAGATGCCCCGGACCATGCCCTCGCTGAACGCCGCGTAGACCACGAGCAGCACCGAGCCCCGGTCCACCAGCCGCAGCACCGCCCGGTGGCGCGAGATGAAGCCGCCGATCCAGCGGCGCAACAGCTGCCCGGCGAGGAAGGGGGCCAGCAGCTGAAGCCCGATCTTGATCATCGAGTCGGCCGAGAAACCGCCTCCGCTGCCGCCCAGCAACAGCGCCACCAGCACCGGCGTGACCACCACGCCGAGCAGGCTGGAGAAGGACCCCGCGCAGATCGCGGCGGCCACATTGCCCCGGGCGATCGAGGTGAAGGCGATGGAGGACTGGACCGTGGAGGGCACCAGGCACAGGAAGAGCAGCCCGGTGTAGAGGGGGTGCGTCAGCACGTACGGCACCAGGCCGCGCGCGGCCAGACCGAGGGCCGGGAAGATGACGAAGGTGCACACCAGCACGGTCAGATGGAGCCGCCAGTGGCGCACCCCGTCCAGCGCCTCCCGGGTGGAGAGCCGGGCGCCGTAGAGGAAGAAGAGGAAGGCGACCGCGACCGTGGTGGCCCCGTCGGTGATGGTGGCGGCCCGGCCGCTGACCGGGAGGAACACGGCGAGCGCCACGGTGCCGATGAGTCCGAGGATGAAACCGTCCACGGGGAGCCAGGAGGGGAGGGCAATCCTGCGGAGTGCGATCCTGCGGAGTGCGATCCTGCGGAAGTGCGGGCGGTGCGGCATTCGTTCTCTTTCTGGCCTGGCGTGGACACGGACGGGGCCCGTTCCATGGTGCTCCCGATCAAGGCCATCGGGAATCCCGTATACCGCTCTGACTGTCATCGCGTCCCGTGATGGCCTCGGCGTACAGTGGCGCCATGTACGACCCCGCCCAGCTCCGGACGTTTCTCGCGGTGTCCCAGACCCTCAGCTTCACCCAGGCCGCCGACCGCCTCGGAGTGCGCCAGTCCACCGTGAGCCAGCAGGTCCGCAAGCTGGAGGCGGCCGTGGGGCGGCAGCTCTTCGCCCGCGACACCCACGGGGTGGAGCTGACCGAGGACGGCGAGGCGATGCTGGGGTTCGCCCGCTCCATCCTGGAGGCGAACGAGCGAGCGGCGAGCTGGTTCCGGGGCACCCGGCTGCGCGGCCGGCTGCGCTTCGGCGCCTCGGAGGACTTCGTGGTCACCCGGCTGCCGGAGATCCTGGAGGGGTTCCGCCGCGATCACCCCGAGGTGGACCTGGAGCTCACCGTCGAGCTGTCGGGCACCCTGCACGAGCGGCTGGAGGCGGGCAAGCTGGATCTGGTCCTGGCCAAGCGGTCCGAGGACCGGCCGGGCGGGCAGCTGGTGTGGCGGGACCGGCTGGTGTGGATCGGCGCCGAGCGGCTGCGGCTGGATCCGGACCGTCCGCTCCCTCTGATCGTCTTCCCGCCGCCCGGGCTCACCCGGGCCCGCGCGCTGGATGTGCTGGAGCGACACGGCAGGTCATGGCGGATCGTATGCACCAGCGGCAGTCTCAACGGACTGGTCGCGGCGGCCCGCGCCGGGCTCGGGGTGATGGCCCACACCCATGGCCTGATTCCGCCCGGCCTGGCGCCGGTCCCCGAACGGGCCGGGCTGCCCGACCTCGGCCCGGTGGATTTCGTACTGTTGTACGGGAAGCGTCGGCAGGAGGGCGCCTCGCACGCCGCCGCGGAGCGACTCGCCGCCGCGATCCTGGCGGGGCCTGTGCCACGATCGGAGAGATTTCGTGCAGAAGACCGTTACATATGAGCCACACACGCGGCGCATAGGACCAGACTCCACGCAATCCGCCCTCGCCAGCGCCTGATTGATACCCTTTCACCTCACTGTCCGCCCGGCATTCCGTACGTTCCGGGCACAAAACACCTCTCCCGCATCCGGGGCCGGATCGGGTACGGTCGCGGCGCTGTGCCCAGCGGCTTCAAGGAGCAGGTATTGCGCGAGTTCACCGTCCCCCCGTTGGCGACGCCGCCTCAGGCCGGAGGACTGGCGGACGCCGTCTTCGACCATGCGGAATCCGACCCCCACCGGGTTGCACTGGCGCGCAAAACGGCGGACGGCGGCTGGCAGAACGTGACCGCGGGCCAGTTCCGGGACGAGGTGACGGCGCTCGCCAAGGGCCTGCTCGCCCGTGGTGTCCGGTTCGGCGACCGCGTCGCCATCATGTGCCCCACCCGCTATGAGTGGACGCTCTTCGACTTCGCCCTGTGGAGCGTCGGCGCCCAGAGCGTCCCGCTGTACCCCACCTCCTCCGCCGAGCAGGTCTGCTGGATGCTGCATGACGCGGGGGTCTCAGCGTGTGTGGTGGAGCACGAGGACCATGCGATGACGGTCGGCTCGGTGGTCAACCGGCTGCCGCATCTGCGGCAGCTGTGGCAGCTGGACGCGGGGGCGCTGGAGGAGCTGCTGGCGGCCGGGGAATCCGTCGAGGACGATCTGGTGGAACGGCACCGGCTGGCCGTGACCCCCGAACAGCCCGCGACCATCATCTACACCTCGGGCACCACCGGCCGCCCCAAGGGCTGTGTGATCACCCACGCCAATCTGATGGCGGAATGCGACAACATCGTCGAACGGTACGAGGAGGCCTTCCACTCCAAGCGGGGCGACGAGGCCGCCACCCTGCTCTTCCTCCCGCTCGCCCATGTCTTCGGCCGGATGGTGGAGGTCGCCGCCATCCGCGGCAAGGTCAAGCTCGGCCACCAGCCCAAGCTCTCGGCCGCCGCGCTGCTGCCCGATCTGAAGACGTTCCGGCCGACCTTCATCCTCGCGGTGCCGTACATCTTCGAGAAGGTGTTCGCGGCGGCGCGCCGCAAGGCCGAGGCGGAGGGCAAGCTGGGGGTGTTCGAGAAGGCCGTGGACGTGGCGGTGCGGTACGCGGAGGCGCAGGAGGCCAAGGCGTTCGGCACCGGGCCGGGCCCGGGCGCCGGACTGCGGATGCAGCACCAGTTCTTCGAGAAGGCCGTCTACGTCAAGGTGCGCGCCGCGATGGGCGGCCGGGTGCGGCACGCGATGTCGGGCGGTTCGGGCATGGAGCGGCGGCTGGGCCTGTTCTTCGCGGGCGCGGGCGTCATCATCTACGAGGGCTACGGCCTCACCGAGTCCACCGCCGCCGCCACCGCCAACCCGCCCGAGCAGACCCGCTTCGGCACGGTCGGGGTGCCGATCCCCGGCACCACGGTCCACCTCGCCGACGACGGCGAGGTGTGGGTGCGCGGCGGCCAGGTCTTCGAGGGCTACCTCGGCGACCCCAAGGCGACCGACGCGGTGCTGCGCGACGGCTGGCTCGCCACCGGCGATCTGGGCACGCTGGACGACGACGGCTATCTCACCATCACCGGGCGGAAGAAGGAGATCCTGGTGACCTCCAGCGGCAAGTCGGTCTCCCCGGCGGGTCTGGAGGAGCGGGTGCGGGCGCATCCGCTGGTGGCCCAGTGCCTCGTGGTGGGCAATGACCGCCCGTATGTCGCGGCGCTGGTCACCCTGGACTCGGAGGCGGTCGCGCACTGGCTGACGATGCGCGGCAAGCCCGAGCTGCCGCCGGGCGAGCTGGTCCGGGACCCCGATCTGGAGACCGAGATCCGGCGGGCGGTGGTCGCGGCGAACACCACCGTTTCGCAGGCGGAGTCGATTCGTACGTTCCGGATACTTGCCGCGCAGTTCTCCGAGGAGCATGGTCTGCTGACGCCGTCGCTGAAATTGAAGCGAAAGGCCATCGAACAGGCGTACGCCGTCGAGGTCGAGGCGCTGTACAACACCTGAGCCGCGAAGGGGGCACGAAATGATCGATGTCATTCTCCCCGAACTTCCCGAACGCGAACTGGCCCTGCTGTCCGAGGAGACACCCCAGCCCAGCGGCCCGAGGCTGGCCGGGCGGGTGGTCCTGGGCGGGCCGGTGGCCTTACCGGTCACGGCCGACCTCGTCGGGACGGATCCGGAGCTGCTGGACTTCCTGCGCGCCGAGGCGGACAACGCCGTCTATCACCTGGTGCATCTGTCGGTGACCTGCGCCCGGGACGCGCCGGACCCCGCCCTGCACTCGGTCAACCTCGACCTCAGCCTCACGGCGGAACCGGTGCGACGGGGTACCGCGGTCTTCCAGCCGGTGGCCTGGTCCATGACCCCGCGCCAGCTCACCGCCGAGGTGAGGGCGTCGGCGCCCGCGGCCCACCTCGGCCCGCGGCTCGGATTCCAGGACGGTGGCGACACCGCCTTCGGCGAGCGGGTCTGTCTGGAGGCGCGGCGGGAGCTGCGGTCCGATCCGGGCTGGGAGATCCGGCACACCTCCGCGGTGCGCATCGGGGGCACGTACCGGCTGGCCATGGTGGTACGGGCGCCGCGCGGGGCGGTGAGCCGGGCGGCCGTCGCGGTGGGCGCGACGGTGCGCGAGGGGCACACCCTGCACCGCTTCCGGGAAGAGCTCGAGGAACCGCTGCGCCTGGCCGCGCTTCAGTAGGGACGGAACGCGGGATCCGAACGCGGGGACGCAAGCGGGGGGGGCACACAGCGGTACGAACACGGGCGAGGAGCGACGGAACACGGTGGACGGCCAGGACGGTGACGGGCATCCGGCGCTGACGACCGAGGAGACCGAGGAGTTGGCGCGGGTCTTCCCGCCCGGCCCGTCCGCCGTTGCGCTGCTGCGCAGAGCGGGCTTCCCCGCCGAGCACATACCGGCGGCCGCCACGACCGCCGGGGAGTTCTGGTCCGCGGTTGCCGGGGCGGTCGCCGCGGGCCGGGTCACGGACGGCAGACTGCGCGTCCTGGCCGCCGCCCGCGTCGGCTTTCCGCACAACGAGGTGTTCCGCGCGGCCTTACGGGAGCGGCCGGGCGGAGGCGGGGCCCGGCGGGTGCTGGTGACCGGCGCCGCCCCGGGCGGCCAGGAGTTAGCCGCCGTCCGGCGGGCGGCCCGCGGCGTCCTCACGGTGGACCGGTGCCCCGCGGCGGCCGCCACCGATCTGCGGCGGATCCTCACCGTACGCCCGGATGTGCTGCATCTGGTCTGCCGCCGGGAGGGGCGCACGCTGGTCTTCGAGGACGGCGACGGGCGGGCGCATCACACACCGGCCGCGCACCTGGCCGAGCTGCTGGCCGTCTACCGCCGGCTGACCGGCGCCCCGCTGCCCGGTGTGGTGCTCGGCTGCCCCGAAGGCGCGCCGCTGGCCGCGCTCTTCGCCGGGGCGGCCGAGGTGGTGGTGGCCCACCGCGGGCCGCTGGACGGCGCGGCGTCGGCGGCCTTCGCGGGCGGGCTCTACGGTCTGCTGGGCGAGGCGCCCACGCTGGAGCGGGCGGCGCGGCGGGCGGCGGAGCGCATCGGACGGGACGGGGGCGGCGTGCTGATCCTGCGCGGAAGTCCCTGGTAACGGAAGTCCCTGGTAACGGAAGTCCCTGGTGAACGGGAATGACGGCAGGCCGTTGATCGTTGTATCAGTTGGAAGGACGTAATCCACATCCGACGTAAGGATCGACTGCTCGTGAGCAAGGTCCCCTTCATCACGCTCAACAACGGCGTACGGATGCCGCAGCTCGGCTTCGGTGTCTGGCAGATCCCGGACGACGAGGCGCAGGTCGCGGTGCGCAACGCACTGGACGCCGGGTACCGCAGCATCGACACCGCCGCGATATACGGGAACGAGGAGGGCACGGGGAAGGGCGTCGCCGCGTCGGGCATCGCGCGCGACGAGCTGTTCATCACCACGAAGCTCCAGAACGCCGACCAGGGGTACGACTCGACCCTGCGCGCCTTCGACACCTCGCTGACCAAGCTGGGCCTGGAATACGTGGACCTCTACCTGATCCACTGGCCGCTGCCCGGGGTCGACAAGTACGTGGACACCTGGAAGGCGTTCGAGAAGATCTACGCCGAGGGCCGCGCCAAGGCCATCGGCCTGTCCAACTTCCACCCCGCCCACACCCAGCGGCTGCTCTCCGAGACCTCGATCGTCCCGGTGATCGACCAGATCGAGCTGCACCCGCAGCTGCCGCAGGCGGAACTGCGCGCGTTCAACGCCCGGCATGACATCGCCACCGAGGCGTGGTCCCCGCTCGGCCAGGGCAAGGGCCTGCTGGAGGACCCGAAGCTGGCGGCGATCGCCGAGAAGCACGGGAAGTCCCCGGCCCAGGTGGTGCTGCGCTGGCACCTGGACCTCGGCAATGTGGTGATCCCCAAGTCCGTGACCCCGTCGCGGATCAAGGAGAACATCGACGTCTTCGACTTCCAGCTGGACTCCGAGGACCTGGCGGCGATCGACTCCCTCGAGACCGGCGTCCGTCTGGGCTTCGACCCCGAGACCTTCAACGGCTGAGTCCGAGCGCTCCGCCGCCCCGCCCCGTCGCGTCCCCCGCGGCGGGGCGGACCCGTATCCACGGCGAAGCCGTCCGTACCCGCCGTCGTCCACCGAGCGGGGCACGTCTCCGGCAATTACGCTTGGCGCCCAGATGGGCACACAGCGTGACCACGCCCCTAGCCGAGGAGACCGAAGATGTCCCGCAGACGCCGTCACGGCCTTGAGCTGGCCGCCGGTTGCACCGTCGCGATAGCCGCCCTCTTCCTGGGGAGCGGCATACCCGCGGTGGCCGACCCCGGTGAACCCTCCCCCCGCCCCCGGAGGGAGGTGCCCCCCGAGATGCTGGCCTCGATGCAGCGCGATCTGGGCCTGACGGCCGATGAGGCGCGGATGCGGATATCCAACGAGTACCGGGCCGGAGAGGCCGAACCGGGGCTGCGCAAGAGCCTGGGCAGCTCCTACGGCGGCGCGTGGGTGTCCGGCAACACCGCCGAACTCACCGTGGCCACCACCGACAAGGAGCAGAGCGCCACCATCATGGCCGGCGGCGCCAAGCCCGCCGTCGTCAAGCACAGCCTCAAGGCCCTCGTCGACGCCAAGCAGGCCCTGGACCGCGCCGCCTCCGAGCGCCCCCCGGCCACCGATGTCGCCTCCGCCTGGTACGTGGACGTCAAGACCAACAGCGTCGTGGTGCAGTCGGCCGAGCCCACCGAGGCGGCCGCCTTCGTCGCCGCGAGCGGCGCGGACCGCGAGGTGGTACGGATCGTGGAGTCGGCCGAGCGGCCGAGCCCGCTGTACGACCTGCGCGGCGGCGAGGCGTTCTACATCAACGACGCCGCCCGCTGCTCGATCGGCTTCTCGGTGACCAAGGCCGAGCAGAACGGCTTCGTCACCGCGGGCCACTGCGGCAGCCAGGGCGACACCACCGCCGGCTTCAACCGGGTGGCGCAGGGCACCTTCCAGGGCTCCAGCTTCCCCGGCAACGACTACGCATGGGTGGCCACCAACGCCGACTGGACCCCGCAGCCGTGGGTGATCGGCCCCGAGGGCACCAACGTCACCGTCACCGGCTCCCAGGAAGCGCCGGTGGGCTCGTCCGTCTGCCGCTCCGGTTCGACGACCGGCTGGCACTGCGGCACCATCCAGCAGCACGACACCAGCGTGCAGTACCCCCAGGGCACGATCCGGGGGGTCACCCGCACCAATGTCTGCGCCGAGCCGGGCGACTCCGGCGGCTCGTTCATCTCGGGCAGCGAGGCGCAGGGCGTCACCTCCGGCGGCTCCGGCAACTGCACCGTCGGCGGCACGACGTACTACCAGCCGGTGAACCCGATCCTGACGACCTACGGGCTCACCCTCACCACCGGCTGACGCCGGGCGCCGAGGCCGCCGCGGTCGAGCTGACCGCGGTGGCCTCACGCGTGTGAACGGCACACCTTGACGTGTTCGGAGCACCTTGACGTGTTCGGAGCACCTTGACCAATCCGCACCCGTCCGGGCGACGAATGAGGTACGACACCTCCGTGTGCGCCGCATCGTTCCCGGAAGGACGGCCCGTGAGAGAACCCGTGTACATCGGCGGCCCCGCCGCGCGCGGACCAGACCTCGAAGAGTTGCTCCAGATGGTGGCCCGGGGGGACCAGAACGCGTTCGGCGCCCTCTACGACGCCGTCAGCGGGCCGGTCCTGGGGCTGACGCGCAGTCTGCTGCGCGACCCGGCCCAGGCCGAGGAGGTCACCCAGGAGGTCCTGGTCGAGGTGTGGCGGTCCGCGGCGCGGTTCGAACCGGGCCGGGGCAGCGCCATGTCCTGGATCATGACGGTGGCGCACCGGCGCGCCGTGGACCGGGTGCGCTCGGCGCAGGCCGCCTCCGACCGCGAGGAGCGCGCCGCGCTGCTGTCCCGCACCCCGGCGTTCGACGAGGTGACCGAGCAGGTGGAGGCCAGGCTCGAGCGCGAGCAGGTGCGCCGCTGCATGCGGACGCTGACCGAGCTCCAGCGGCAGTCGGTGACGCTCGCCTACTACCGGGGCCGCTCCTACCGTGAGGTGGCGGAGCTGCTGTCGCTGCCGCTCGGGACCGTGAAGACCAGACTCCGGGACGGGCTCATCCGGCTCCGGGACTGCATGGGGGTCGGCGCATGACCAGAGCGGATCTGCACACCTTGACCGGGGCGTACGCGGTGAACGCCCTGTCGGGGCGGGAGTTGAGCGAGTTCGAGCGGCATCTGGCGGTCTGTGACGCCTGCCGTCAGGAGGTGCGGGAGCTGCGGGAGACCGCCACCAGGCTGGCGGTGGCCACGGCCCTGACCCCGCCGCCGACGATGAAGGACGATGTGCTGCGGCGGATCGCCACCGTCCGCCAGGAGCCGCCCCGGGTGGCGGCGCGGGAGGCCCGGGAGTCCCACGCGGGCCCCCGGCGGCGCACCGGGCGGCGCGCGATGAACTTCGCGCTGGCGGCCTGTGTGGCCGCGGCCGCCGTATGCGGTGGGGCCGCGGTGTGGCAGTACCGGCAGGCGTCCGACGCCCGTGACACCGCCCGCCGCTCCGAGCAGCGGGTGGCCCAGGCGGAGGAGCTGACCCAGGTGCTGGCCGCGCCCGACGCGCGCAGCCGCAGCGGCCGGATGACGGACGGCTCGACCGGCACGGTGGTGGTCTCGCGCGGGCTGAACAAGGCGGTGTTCCTCGCCTCCGGGCTGCCCGAGCCGCCCGCCGGGCGGATCTACCAGCTGTGGTTCAGCGACGGCGGCACGATGCGCCCGGCCGGTTTGATGGACTCCTCTGGCCGGAGTACGGCGGCGGTCATGAGCGGCGCGGTGGGGAAGGCTTCGGCCATGGGGGTGACGGTCGAACCCGCCGGGGGGTCGAAGGCCCCGACGAGCGATCCCCTGGTCCTGTTGACGTTCCCCTCGACGTGAGCGAGCCATAACAGCCGATATCGGGTGACACGGGGCGCGAAGTGGCCGATCCGCGGGACCGGGTGGGGTAAGGGAGAGGGATGAGCGCGTCCCTCTCCGTCTTCACCTCCGATCTGCGGCTGTCCGACAACCCCGTGCTGCGCGGCGCGCTGCGCTCCGCCGAGCGGGTCGTGCCGCTGTTCGTCGTGGACCGCGGTCTGGCCGGGACGGGGTTCGCGGTCCCCAACCGGGTGGCGTTCCTCGCGGACGCCCTGGCCGATCTCGACGCGGGGCTGCGCGAGCGCGACGGTCGGCTGGTGGTCCGCCGGGGGGACGCGGTGGCGGAGATCCTGCGGGCGGCGCGGCAGGCGGACGCGGACGAGGTGCACATCGCGGGCGGGGTGAGCGGCTACGCCGCCCGCCGCGAGCGGCGGCTGCGCGAGGCGCTGGAGGCGGACGGACGGCGGCTGCGGGTGCACGGCGCGGTGGTGACGGCGGTGGAGCCGGGCGAGGTGACCCCGGCGGGCAAGGACCACTTCGCGGTCTTCACCCCGTACTTCCGCGCCTGGCAGCGGGCGGGGCTGCGGAAGCCGCTGAGCGCGCCGCGCACGGTGAGCGTGCCGTCCGGACTGCGCTCGGAGCCGGTGGCGGCGGTCACCTCGCTCGCCTCCGGCAGCCCCTCCCCCGGGCTGCCCGAGGGCGGGGAGACGGCGGGCCACCGGCGGGTGCGCTCCTGGTGGCGGTCGGGCTTGGGGAGTTACGCCGACCGGCAGGACGACCTGGCGGGCGACGCCACCTCCCGGCTCTCCCCGTATCTGCACTTCGGCTGTCTGTCCCCGGTGGAGCTGGTGCACCGGGCGCGGAAGGCGGGTGGCGCGGGCGCCGACGCCTTCGTGCGGCAGCTGGCCTGGCGGGACTTCCACTACCAGGTGCTGGCCGCCCGGCCGGACGCCTCGTACGCCGACTACCGCTCGCGGGGCGACCGGTGGCGCGAGGACGCGGCGGAGGTCGCGGCCTGGAAGGCGGGCCGCACCGGCTATCCGCTGGTGGACGCGGGGATGCGGCAGCTGCGCCACGAGGGCTGGATGCACAACCGGGCGCGGCTGCTGGTGGCGAGTTTCCTCACCAAGACGCTCTACCAGGACTGGCGGATCGGCGCCCGGCACTTCCTGGAGCTGCTGGTGGACGGGGATGTGGCCAACAACCAGCTGAACTGGCAGTGGGTGGCGGGCACCGGGACCGACACCCGCCCGAACCGGGTCCTCAATCCGCTGGCGCAGGCCCGGCGGTTCGACCCGGACGGCGCGTATGTGCGGCGCTGGGTGCCGGAGCTGGCCGGGGTGACCGGCTCCGGCGTCCATACGCCCTGGCGGCTGCCGGAGGCCGAGCGGGACCGGCTGGAGTACCCGGACCCGATCGTGGACCTCCAGGAGGGCCTGGCCCGCTTCCAGCACGCCCGGGGATGACCCGGCGTGGCCGGCCCGGTCAGTCGGCGCGAGCCCCATGCTGCGGGGCGATCTCCTCGATCCGGCCGGCGAGCTCGAAGTCGAGCGCGGTCACCTTGCCGCCGACGCTGTGGGTGTTCACGGTGACGCCCACCTTGTTGTAGCCGAGGGTGAGGTCGGAGTGGTGGGCGAGCTCCTCCTGGATGGTGGCGATCTCCGCCACCAGCCCGGCCGCCTGTGGATGGCCCTTGAACACATACGTCCGGGAGAGCCGGTCGTCCGCGAACGACCAGCCGGGAAGCTGCTCCAGACGTCGCTGGATCTCCTGGTCGGTGAGCGGCTCGACTGCCATGACACATCCCTTCGTCGCGGGTGACCGGTGGCCCTTCCACCCTGCCACGGCCCCCGCCCGGCGTCGGCTACCTTCAGGTCATGACGACTGCCGCGCCGCCCCGGGTGGGCACACTGCTGCGCGAGTGGCGGGACCGCCGCCGGATCAGCCAGCTGGAGCTCGCACTGCGCGCCGACTCCTCGGCCCGCCACATCAGCTTCATCGAGACCGGCCGGTCGCGGCCCAGCCAGGAGATGGTGCTCCGGCTCGCCGACCACCTCGACGTCCCCGTACGCGAGCGCAACGCCCTGCTGATCGCCGCCGGTTACGCCCCGCACTATCCGGAGCGGTCGGTGGACGACCCGTCGATGAGCGCCCTGCGCGACTCCCTGGAGCGGCTGCTGACCGGGTACGAGCCGTATCCGGCGCTGGTGGTGGACGGCACCTATGAGGTGCTGGCGGCCAACCGTGGCATCGCCGCGCTCCTGGAGGGGGTGGCCGAGCACCTGCTGCGGCCCCCGCTGAACGCGATGCGCCTCACCCTCCACCCCGAGGGGCTCGCCCCGCGCATCCGCAACCTCCGCGAGTGGCGTGGCCATCTGCTGGACCAGATGGACCGGCAGCTGGCGCTGATGCGCTCCTCGCCGCTGCGCGCGCTGTACGACGAGGTGGCGGCCTATCCGCTGCCCGAGACCGGCGGCCGGGAGACGGCGACCGCCGGGGACACCCCGCCCTTCGCGCTGCCGATGGTGATCGAGCACGGCGGGCGGGTGCTGTCGTTCATCTCGACGATCGCGACCTTCAACACCCCCATGGACGTCACGGTCTCCGAGCTGGCCATCGAGACCTTCCTCCCGGCCGACCCGGAGACCGCCACCGCCCTGGGCCGGGTCGGCCGACCGTAGGGACGCGGTTTCAGCCGCCATGGGGACGCGGTTCAGCCGCCGCGGAGACGCGGTTTCAGCCCGCCGTGGGAACGCGGTCCAGGAAGCCGAGGACGGAGCGGATCCGGCCGTCCTCGGCCAGGGTGATCACATCGGTCGCGGCGACCGGGGCGGAGCCGTCGGCCGTGGAGACCAGCTCCCAGGTGAAGCGGGCCATGTCGTGGTGGCCGTCCACGGCGCCGGTGAGCCGGAACTCATGGCCGGGGAACTGCTCCTGGGCCCCGGCGATCACGGCGGCCAGCTGCTCGTGGCCGCGCACCTCCGCCAGCGGGTCGGTGTAGCCGCCGTCCTCGGTCCACGCGGCGGCCACGGCCTTGGCGAGGGCCTCGGGGCCGGTGGCGTTCCATGCCTCGAAGTAGCGGGCGACGGCGGTGTCGTACTGCGTCATCTGGTCACTCCTCCATGAAAATCCCCTGGTGGGAGCGGATCCCGGACCGGAGGGCGCCGGCCCGGAACCCGATGCCTCAACCCTGCCGCCGCCGTGCGCGGGGGTCGATTACCGCCGGGGTAATGCAGGCCGTGGCCGGGGTGGTTCAGGACCGCTGGGACTCCACGAGCGCGATGGCCTCCTCCTTGGTGGCCACGGCGGGCGGCGAGCCCTCCAGCGGCTTACGGGCCGTCTCCTTCATCACGGCGGCGGCGATGATGCCGACGACCGCCGCGAGCATCGTGTAGTAGGCGGGCATCAGATCGTCCCCGGTGCCGCTGATCAGGCCCTCGGTCACCAGCGGTGTGGTGCCGCCGAAGAGCGAGACCGAGATGTTGAAGGCGATGGAGAGCGAGCCGTAGCGCACATTCGTCGGGAAGAGCGCGGGCAGCGACGCGGACATCACGCTCACATACGGCAGCAGACACAGCCCCAGGAGCAGCAGCCCGGCGAAGACCGGGACGATCCCGCCCTGCTTGATGAGCAGGAAGCTGGGCACGGCGAGCACCAGGAAGCCGACGGAGCCGGCCATCAGCACGGGCTTGCGGCCGATGCGGTCGGAGAACCGGCCGACGAAGGTGATGGCCGCCATCAGCACCAGCATCACGACGATGATCGAGACCAGGGCGCTGGTGCTGCTGTAGTGGAGGGTGTCCGACAGATACGTCGGCATGTAGGACAGCAGCATGTAGTCGGTGATGTTGTACGCGGCGACCAGCGCGATGCACAGCGCCATCGCGCGCCACTGGGTGCGGAACACCTGCCAGAACGGCAGGCTTTCGCGCTCGGCCGCGTTGGTGGAGCCCTCGTCCTCCAGCTTCTGGAACGCGGGGGTGTCATCCAGCTTCAGCCGCAGATACAGGCCGACCAGCCCGATCGGCGCGGCGACCAGGAACGGAATGCGCCAGCCCCAGGAGTCCATCGAGGAGTCGGTGAGCGTCACGGTCAGGATGGTCACCAGTCCGGCGGCCGAGGTGTAGCCGATCAGCGTGCCGAACTCCAGAAAGCTGCCGAAGTAGCCACGGCGCTTGTCGGGCGCGTATTCGGCGATGAAGGTCGAGGCGCCGCCGTATTCCCCACCGGTGGAGAAACCCTGGAGCATGCGGAACAGGATGAGCAGCGCGGGCGACCAGAAGCCGATGGTGGCATAGCCGGGGATGAGCCCGATGGCGAGCGTGCTGGACGCCATCATGATCATGGTGAAGGACAGGACCTTCTTACGGCCGATCCGGTCGCCCAGCGGCCCGAAGAACAAACCTCCCAGCGGACGGACCAGAAATGCCACCGCGAAAGTCGCCAGGGAGGAGAGAACCTGGGCCGTGCCGTTGCCGGACGGGAAGAACACTTTGCCGATGGTGACCGCGAGATAGCTGTAGATCCCGAAGTCGAACCATTCCATGGCGTTTCCCAGCGCGGCGGCCTTCACCGCTTTCCGGACGGTCTTCTCCTCGGTGACCGTGATGTCGCTCCGACGCAGTGGAGGGTTCTTGCGTCGCTGGATGGCACGCCAGAGCAGGCGGTGCCGGGAGGGCGCGGACGCGGAGGCTTCGACATCGGTTTGGACAGGCACAAGCAACTCTTTTCAGTGGACAGGCTTGTTGCGCATACCCGGCGATCGCCGTGGCATGCCCGGCGTGTCGCAGACCACCCATGACGAGGACCACGACGAGGACCACGGCGCTCAAGGAGCGTTCGACCCCGGCCCGAGCAGGGCCGGGCATCTTCAGGGAACCCGGCGGTTGCTTTACCGATTCTTGGCCTTCGCCAGACCTATCCACGCAATCGCACAACCCGTCACACAGCGCCGAAAGGCGCCGAGCTCAAGGGGACATCATGCTCTACGGCAATGCCCTCCGAAAGGCCGTCAGCTCCTCTCCCACCACTCCTCTCATCGGCATCTACGACATGTACTCGGCGTCCATCGCCGCACAGCACTACAACGGCTTCTTCGTATCCGGATTCGGGTTCGCCGCATCGCATTACGGGCTTCCCGATATCGGCTTCATCGCCTGGCCCGACATGCTCGCCTTCGTGGAGCGGCTGCGGCTGGCCTTCCCCGAACACCATCTGCTCGTGGACATCGACGACGGCTATGTGGACCCCGAGGTCGCCTGCCATGTGGTGCAGCGGCTGGAGCGCACCGGGGCCTCCGGGGTGATCCTGGAGGACCAGCGGCGCCCGCGCCGCTGCGGCCATGCCGACGGCAAGCTGATCCTGCCGCTCGAGGAGTACCTCGAGAAGCTCCAGCTGGTGCTGAGCAGCAGGACGGACCTGGTGGTGGTGGCGCGTACGGACGCCACCGAGGAGTCCGAGATCCTGCGCCGGGCGGCCGCGCTGGCGGAGACCGACGCGGATGTCGTCCTCGTCGACGGGGTGCGCAGCGTGGAGTGGATCCGCAAGGTCCGCAAGGTCATCGGCAACAAGCCGCTGCTGTTCAATCAGATCGCGGGCGGGAAGTCGCCGCGGCTCTCGCTGTCCGAGCTGTCCGAACTCGGGGTGGATGTCGCCATCTACAGCACTCCGTGCCTGTTCGCCGCCCATGGCGCGATCGACGGGGCGCTGAGCGACCTCAAGACGGCGGACGGACGGCTGCCGGACACCCGGGCCACCGGGGCCATCGGGGTCAAGGGCGCCACGGAGCTGCTGGAGAGGAACATCAGCAGGCACCACGGGGACCGTCAGCCCGCCAGGGTCGGATGACGAGGGTCGCGCGCATGACCTCGACCCTCCTCGGCCCCGGCCCCGGCCGGCGCCGTAAGCCCCGCACGGACCTCCTTCCGCTCCGCCCGGCCACGCTGGGGCTCTTCCTCGCGGCCACCGCGAGCGTCCTGTGCGCGGGCCCCGCGGCCCCCGCCAAGGCGTCGCCGCCGCCCGCGGGCACCCCGCACGACGAGGACCGCGAACCGGAGGAGGAGGCCGCACCGGTCTCCGACCAGCACAACGGTCTTCTGGTCATCGACAACTCCGGCGCCGACTCCTGGCTCGAGGTCGACCGCACCCTCAACACCCTGCTGCTGAGCCGAGGCACGGCGGGCAGTGACCACGACGGGGGCGGCGGCGCCATCGATGTCGTGGCGGGCGACATCGCCGGTGCGGATCGGATGCTGCCGCGGATCGGCCACCCGCCGTGGCAGGCCGGAGGCGGTGATTGATGTGAGACGGAGGTCCTGGCCGCTGTCGTGGCCGGGCCGGCTCGGGAGGGCGGTGGACCCCTATGTCGCCGCCCTCCTCGGGACGGTCGCGCTGGCGGCGCTGCTGCCCGCGAGCGGGGCGGCGGCCACGGCCGTCGGCGACGCCGCGGACATCGCGATCGGGCTGCTCTTCTTCCTCTACGGTTCGCGGCTGTCCACCCGCGAGGCGCTGAACGGGCTGCGGCAGTGGCGGCTGCACCTGGTGGTGGGCGCGAGCACCTTCGTACTCTTCCCGCTGCTGGGGCTGGCCGCGCGCGGCCTCGCCCCGTTCCTCCTCACCGACCGGCTCTACACCGGTCTGCTCTTCCTGTGCGTGGTGCCCTCGACCGTCCAGTCGTCGGTCGCCCTCACCTCCACCGCCCGGGGCAATGTTCCGGCCGCGATCTGCGCGGGGACGTACTCCAGCCTGCTCGGCATGATCGTCACCCCGCTGCTCGCGGCCTGGCTGATCGGCTCGGACGTCCGCTTCTCGGCGAACGGGCTGCTGGCCATCGCCACCCAGCTGCTGCTCCCCTTCCTCGCCGGGCAGGCGCTGCGCCGCTGGACCGCGCCGTTCATCGGCCGCCACAAGAAGGTGCTGGCCCTGCTGGACCGGGGCTCGATCCTGCTCGTGGTCTACACGGCGTTCAGCCGGGGGATGACGGAGGGCATCTGGAACCAGATCACCCCGGCCCGGCTGGTGGCGCTGCTGGGGCTGGCGGCGGCCGTGCTGGGGCTGGCCCTCACCACGACCTCGTTCACCGCGCGGCGGCTGGGCTTCCGCCGGGAGGACCGCGTCACCATCGTCTTCTGCGGCTCCAACAAGTCCCTGGCCACGGGGCTGCCCATGGCGGCGGTGCTGTTCGGGGACGCGGCCGGGCCGGTGATCCTGCCGCTGATGCTCTTCCACCAGTTGCAGCTGATGGTGTGCGCGATCATCGCGGGCCGGTGGTCCCGGCGGGCGCCGGAGGCCGCCTCGGCGCAGGGGGAACGCGTCCAGATCACGGAGGTGAGGGGGTAGACCGGGGAAGGAGTGGGCCGGAAGGGGCGGCGGCTCAGGCGCGGCGGGCGATCACCACGATGGCGGCGTCGTCGTTGACGACCCCGCCGGTGTGCCGGAGCAGATCGGCGTGGAGGTAGTCCACCAGCGACTGCGGGCCGCCGCCCTTCCAGACCGCGAGCCGTTCGAGGAGCGGGTAGAAGGCCCCGCCGTCGTCCCGGGCCTCGACGACCCCGTCGGTGTGCAGCACCAGAAGGTCGCCGTACTCGAAGCGGAACGTCTCGACCTGGTAGTCCCGCTCCCTCGGCTCCTCGAGGCCCAGCGGCACCGCGGGCTCGTCCACCTCCAGCGACGCGATCTCGCCCTTGTGGAGCAGCAGCGGTGGGGGGTGGCCGCAGTTCACCATCCCCGTCACCGGGCCGTCGTCGTAGACGTCCAGCACCACGGCGGTCACGAAGGACTCCAGGAAGTGCCGCTCCTCACCACCGCCGTGGCGCCAGTTCCAGCACATGGCGTTGCCCATGTGGGCGGCGATGCCCGGCAGCGAGAGATTGCGGTAGGCGGACCCCCGGAAGGCCCCGATCAGCACGGCGGCGTCACCGATCGCGGCCAGCCCTTTTCCCCGTACGTCCCCGATGACCAGCCGGGTCGCGCCCTGGGTGCGGACGGCGGCGTACAGATCGCCGCCGATCTGCGCCTCCTCATCGGCCGCGAGGTACAGCGAGGCGATCCTCAGCTCCCCGATCCGTTCGGGCAGCGGCCGCAGTAGGACCTCCTGCGCGGCCACGGCCACCGAGCGCACCTGGCTCAACCGGCGCCGGTGCCGGTCGGTGGCGTAGCGGAAGCTGGTCACCAGTCCGGAGATCACGATCAGGGCGACGAACTGCGCCTGGTGGTTGGCGGTCATCAGGCCGCCGTGGAGCACACCGATGATGATCTGGGCCCCCACGGCGAGGGCTCCGATCACGGCAGTTCCGCCCGCGCCCGCGAAGGACGCCGTGATCGCGGGCGCCGCGATCAGAAAGGGGGCGAGGTGGACGGTCGGCGGCGAGTTGAGGTCGATCACCGTGACCGCCAGGATGAGCATGAGCGGGACGGCGAACAGCGCCCTGCTCGACCGCGTTTCCCCACCTATGCGGGTGAGGTCGGGCGAAAGGCGCATACTTCCTGCTTACACCCGATACGGGCGCGGCGCGTTCAGGCGGTGCTGTCGGCGGCGACCGCCGGACCCACCGCCGTGACGTCGGCAGCCTCCGTGATGTCGTCGGCTCCCGCCCGGCTCGTCCGCCGCGCCGCCATCCACACGTACACCAGCACACCGGCGAACAGGAACAGCACGCCCTGGTACACCGCCGCGTATCCGGCGCCCGCGACCAGCCAGAACGAGAAGCCGAAGCCCGCGAGCGCGAGCACCAGGTCCCGGACGAAGCGCCCGGTCCGCACCTCCTCGCGGCGCCCGGACAGCAGGAAGTACAGCTGCGCGCCCGACGCCAGCAGATACGGGACCGTCGCGGAGAAGGTGGTGATCAGCACGAGGATCTCGAAGAGCCCGCTCGAACCGGAGGTGTAGTTGACCACGGTGAGCAGGGACGCCAGGAGCACGCCGACGATGACGCCGAAGGTGGGCACCCCGCGCCGCTTGGTGGCGAACGCGGCCGGGAAGAGTCCGTCCCGCGCGGCCGCGTACGGGGCCTGCGCGCTCATCAGCGTCCAGCCGTTGAGCGCGCCGACGATCGAGACCACGGCGGCCAGCGCGATCAGCGTGCCGCCCCAGCCACCGCCGAACATCGCGTCGACCGCGTCCGAGAAGGGGGCGGTGGAGTCCACCAGGTCCCGGTGGGCCACGGTGCCGAAGACCGACACCGTGCCGAGCAGATAGACCACGGCCGCGCCGACCGTGCCCAGCACGCTCGCCCGTCCCACATTGCGCTCCGGGTCCCGCACCTCGCCCGCGCTCATCGAGGCCGACTCCACGCCCACATAGCTGTAGAGCAGGATCGCGGCCGCCGCCGACAGACCGCCGAGCGCGCTGCCGCCGCCCTCGTTGAACGAGCCGAGGTTGTGCGGATCGAAGAAGAAGAGGCCGACGACGGCGACGAAGAGCAGCGGGATGAACTTCAGCACCGTGGAGACCAGCTGCACCGCGCCCACCCAGCGGGTCCCCGCGAGGTTGGCGAGCGCGGGGAGCCAGAGCGCCAGCAGCGCCACGGCCAGGTTCGCGCCCTTCGAGTCATGGCCGGGGAGCAGGACGTGCACATAGCCGACCGCCGCCACCGCGAGCGCCGCGTTGCTGACCCAGGTCATCGTCCAGTACGACCAGGCCGACAGGAACCCGGCGAAGTCGCCGAACGCCGCGCGGGCGTGTACGTACGGCCCGCCCGTGCTCGGGTCGCGCTCGGCGAGCCGCCCGAAGACCAGCGCGAGCGCGATGGCGCCGAGCGTCAGGATGCCGAAGGCGAGCAGGCTGAGGGTGCCGAACGGGGCGACGGACGCGGGCAGCAGAAAGATGCCGCCGCCGATGATGTTTCCCATGACGAGCGCGGTCGCCGTGGGCAGGCCGAAGCGGCGGGGGTGGGGCTGGTCGTGCATAGGAACATGGTCACAGAACGTGTAGAGGGCACCCAAATCACCGGGTTTTGTTCGGCACGACCCGGCTGACCACGGTAAATGGTGCGGCGGGGGCGCCGTCCCACCGGGAATCCTGCACAGTGCGCGCCGCGTCGGACGCCTTAGCCGGCCGGGGGCCGGCGGGCACGTCGGCCTCCGGGGCGGCCTGGGCCTGTGCCGTCGCAACCTCCACGGGCGCGGCGGCCGCCTCCTTCTCCGGCACCTGGGGCCCGTCCGCCTCCTCCAGCCAGCGCCGCAGCACCTGGTGCACCCGCTCGGCCCCGACCAGCTCCTCCCCCGCCGCCACCGGCGGGGTCAGCTCGGCCGGCCACAGCAGAAAGGGGTGCCCCTGCTCCCCGCCGAGCCCGCCGTGCGAGCCGATCTGCTCCTCGAAGGCGTGCACCGTGCCGCGCGCCGGGTCGTAGGAGGAGTTGACCATGATGTCGGGGGTGTTCCGGAAGTGCGCGGTGCGCCGTACGGCGCTCTCGGCGCCCGGCCCGAAGACCGTGAGCGGGCTCGTCCCGAAGACCTCCCCGGTGTCCAGCCGGTGCTCGGCCCCGTCCGCGCCCAGCACCACCGCGCCGTGCGCCTCGGACCGTACGAGTACGAAGCCCACTCCGGGGTGGTCGGCGAGGGTGCGCAGCAGCGCGGGGTGGCGGGCGTCGATCCGCTCGCGGCTCATCCGCCCCGGTACGTCGGGGAAGGAGATCAGCCCGAGGTTCCCGGAGGCGAGCACGATGGGATCGGAAACGGCGGTGTCATCGGCGCTGTCGGCGCTGACGACAGCGGCGGGGACCTCCCGCCCCCTGCACCACCCGTCCCCGTCCGCCCCGGGCTTCTCCGGCCGGCGCAGCGCCGCCCGCCCCGCCTCGCGCGCCTCCGCCCCGCTCGGGGTCCGCCCGGCGCGCCGCGAGACGGGCAGCCCGCAACCGGCCCGCACCAGGTCCTCCAGCCTCAGCCCGTACGCCCCCGCGAAGGTCTCGCCGGGGCTCTGCCCGTGGTCGGACAGCAACACGATGCGGTAGTCGCGCGGGGCGTGCTCGGCGACCTTGGCGATCAGCGCGATGGAGCAGTCGAGCCGGGCGAGCACCTGCCGGGCGTCCCGGCTGCGCGGCCCCGAGTGGTGCGCCACCTCGTCGTACGCCACGAGGTCGGCGTAGATCGCGGTACGGCCGGAGAGGATGTCGCCCATCACCGCCGTCACCACGACGTCCCGCTCCACGACGGTGGCGAACGCCCGGATGAACGGATACAGCCCGCCCCGCTTCACCCGGGGCGTCTCGCGGCGCAGCTTGGCGCGGGTGGACTGGCAGATCTCCCGGACCACCTCGGCGAGGAACGACACGGCGGTACGGGTGGCGTTGGCGGGGTCGGCGAAGTACGCGAAGTAGCCGGAGCGGGAGCGGTTGTGCTTACCGCGCCGCGCCGCGACCGAGAGGACCAGTGCCAGCTGATCGGCGCCGCCGGTGAAGAGGTTGCCCCGGCTGGCCCCGTCCACCGTGAGGAGCCCGTCGTGTCTCGCCCGGGCGGCGGCGCGGCGCTGGAGCACCGCCGCGCTGGTCGGCCGGTTGCTCACCATCACCTCCCCGGTCTTCTTCTCGTACCAGCGGAAGGCGGGCACGTCCTCGTTGGAGCCGTGCAGGATGCCGAGTTGGCTGGCGCCGGTCTGGCTGGACCAGTCGGTGCGCCAGGGTGTGACCTTGTGGGTGCCGTGGAGCCAGCCCGCGACGGTGGGCATCACCGGTGGCCGGTTCTCCCGCTCCCGCAGCGCCTCCCGGAGCACCGCGTGCCCCACCCCGTCGAGTTGCAGGAACACCGTCCCCGGGGGCTCGTCGCTCCCCCCGTCCTCACCGAGCCGCCGCCTGCGCCGCACGGCCAGCCGCGCCAGCCGCCGCCGGTAGGCGCCGTCGTCCCGCACGGTCAGAAAGGTGCTCGTGGCCGACGACGCGGCGGACATCACGGCCGCCACCACGACGGCGGTCTCCGGCTCGGCGGCGCCGCGCCCGTCCGGGTTCACGCTGAGGGCGATCAGCAGCATCGAGCCGTTGAGCACGAACACCAGGAGCCCCAGAACCAACGCGGGCATCAGCAGCAACGCCCTCACGAGCAGCGGCCACACCAGCGCGCTGAGCACCCCGAAGGCCCCCGCGCCGCTGGCCGCCGTGATGGCGATCTGCGTCGCGGTGTCACCGTCACCTGACTTCAAGCGGAAGTCGGGGAGGATCCCGGCGAGCGCCAGCATCGTGAGCGTGGACACCGCCCACACCGCCGCCACCCGCAGCAGGGTTCCCCCCACGGTCTTCCATCGGGGCTTCTGCACGCCGCGCCCTCACTTCGCATCACCGGTCCGCACCATGCGCGCGAACCGGCTCCAAGCGTGGCACAGCGCCCCCGCGACCCGGCGGACAGCGGGTTACCGGGATGGATCGATTCCGCTTACGGCAGCCCATCAGTTCGCCAGGAGCGTCCACCGTCCCGCCCAGCCCTGGACGCCTGCCGTGCACGCGGTGCTGCGTCATCCGGAGGCCGTGGGATTCGACGGGGCGCCCCGGGTGCTGGGGACTGACGGGCAAGGGCGTGAGGTCTTGACCCACCTCGTGGGCGAGACCACTGGTGAGGCGCTGCCCTGGCCTGCGTGGGTGTACTCGGACACCGCGTTGGTGAGTGTTGGCGAGTGGGCCCGTTGCCGCCCACCTACGCCAAGCCGCCCTTGAGGTCGAGGCGTTGCCCGCCTCCTTTTGGACGCCATGAGAGACTCGGGCGATGATTATCGAACGTGCGTACGCACACATTGACCCGGGGTCGCGTGAGGAGGAGGGGATCCGCTTCGACGCGGCACCGCGCGGGCGGCGGATGCTGGGAAGTTGGGCGGCGCGCAAGGGGTTCTTCCTGCGCGCCGAGACCGCGTTGGACGCATTGGACCGGGAGGGGCTCGCCCCGCATGCGGTCAGCCACGGCGAGGGGTTTCTCGCGGCGTTCCGGGGTAAGTTCCTCCAGCCCGGGCTGTACGTCATGGACGAGCCTGAGGCGGCGCTCTCCTTCGCCTCCTGCCTTGGACTCATCGGCCATTTGCATGAGTTGGTGAAGAAGGGTGGGCAGGTCATCTGCGCGACGCATTCGCCACTGGGGTCGTTGGTCATCTGCGGCGCCGTTTCGCGCCTTCGGCGCATTTGAGCATGGGTGCGGCAGGTGGGGGGCGGGGGCCGCGTCGCCAGCCGCCGGGCCGATGGGAGGTCGGGGCCGGTGGCGGCTTCCGCGGTCGGGGCTTGGGCCGACGCCGGACGACTCTGCCCGGTGGTGGGGTACCCCTCTGAAGATTGCTTGACTTATTAGTTGCGTCAGATCAAGTGTTTTCGATAGGGGTACCCGGAGGCGCCCCGCAGTCCGGATCGACCCCGACCCGCGAGCCCGGATGCCGCCCCTTTCTCCGCCCCCACCGGCCCGGCGGCCGGCGACGCGGCCCCCACGCCTCGGCCAGCGCGTCCACGATCGCCAAAACCGCGACCGGACTCGTCGTCCGGCATCGGGTCCGCCAGCGCGGGGTGCCCCTCGCGGGGGTCGGACACCTCGACCCCGACCATTTTCTCTGCGTCGTATGCGATACGCACCTCGGAACCCAGACGGCCCCCACCTCCGCATACCCGCTACCGCCTGGGCCGACTTCCTGACGACCTTCGCGAGGGCTTGAGAAGCGCCGTCGGCAGGAACACCGCGTCGCAGACGACCATCGCGGCCGACAGGAAGGGCAGGCCGAGCAGGACGGCGATTCCGGCGTGCTCCAGGATCATCAGCCCGAGCAGGGCGGTCTTCAGGCGGCGGTAGCCGAGCAGGAACGGAAACGCCACCTGCACCACGACGGTGCCATAACTCAGCAGGACGATCAGGAGCATATGGCTCGCGAGCAGGCTGCCGAGTCCGGGCCAGGGGCTGAAGTAGTGGAGGTGCAGGGCGTAGTGGAGCCCGCTGCCGTCCTGCCAGCGGGTGCCTTGGATCTTGTACCAGCCCGCCGTCGCGTAGATGAGACAGATCTGGGCCGCGATCACGAGCATCGCGCAGTTGTGCAGCATCGTGGCGGCGGCGTCGAGCAGTTCGCGCGACCACGCTCCCCGTGACCATCGGCGGGCCGCGTACCAGAGGCCCTGGCAGGCCCAGAAGGTCCACAGGACCGCCGCCCAGGCGGTCCCCTGGAAGCCGTCCGACACCCACAGCAGGGCCACTCCGAGGATCTGCCACATCACGAACCCGGCCCGGTCGACCCGGCCGTCTCTGCGGTTGCGGCGGGCGCGGCGGGCGTCGAGGGACCAGACGGCTCCGCATTGGGTGAAGGCGAGGTAGATGGCCATCACGCCGATCACGTTGTCCCCGCCGTCCCCGATGAGGGGGTTGCGGTTCTGGAGCGAGAGAACGGCGATCAGGAAGAGGACCGAGGTGGCCCGGGTCCGCCAGCCGAGCATCAGCAGGGCCGCCACCAGGATCGCGCCGTGGTAGGCGCATTCGAACCACCAGCGTCCGGCGTTCCAGGTCAGCACGGTGAAGGCGTGGTTCTCCGCGACCAGGCGGGCCGCCAGGTCCAGCGCCCAGGGGCTGCGGTCGCCGTAGAGCACCCGCCGATGCGGCCATTCCCGCAGCAGGAAGGCCAGGACGAGCCCGCTCAGGCCGATCCGGAACAGGGCGCACTGGTACCGCGCATGCGCATCGCAGGCGAAGGCGATCGGTCTCGCCACCGCCTGCCGCCATCGCCGGCGGGTAGCACCCGCCGCTGGGACGGTGGAGGGCCGCGTCGTGGGGTGGCCGAGGTGGTCGATGCTCATGTCACAGCCCCCTGCGGTCCCAGTCCTTGACCGGCCACCACGGCAGTGTGCGATGGCGGGTGCTCTGCGCGGACGTCCGGTCGCTCCAGCGGGGCGGGGCCACCGGTCTGGCGGTGACGCGCACCTGCACGGCGACGGCCCGCTCACCGCCGAGTCGCCCTTCGAGGCGCTGGAGGGCGATTCGCTTGACATATTCGGCGAAGAGAGTTCCCCGGGTGCCGAACGGTACGTCCCGCCGACTGTGGGAATTCTGATAGAAGTCCCATGCCAGCCGGAGCATGTTCTGATCCGCGTGGCTGGGAACGGGATTGTGCCGGATGGCCTCGACATCCTGAGTCGTCAGGTTGGCCCATTGCCCCGTGTGGGGATTTCCGGAATCCCGGGCGGTGCGCACCCTGGCCTCCACGATGACGTTCTCATGGAGCGGCTCGGGCGCGAACAGCTGCCAGCCCTGAGTGAATTCCGGATAGACATGCCCGTTGATCAGATGTGCATACCGGCTCCTGACCGGGTTGTCCGGCGTGACGGCGAGAAAGAGCGTGGCGAGGTGCCAGCACGCGGCGCCGAGCAGCACCGCGGCGGTCACCGCCAGAACGACGAGGGACGGGAGGGGCCGGCCGGGGCCGGGCCCTCCCGTGTCAGCCACGGACACGGCCCCCTAGCCGCGGGTGTTCTGGCAGTTGGATCCAAAGCCGCCGGGCGGCCCCGGCTGGGCGGGGGTGTTGCTGCTGCCGCCACCACTCGTGCCGGGGGATCCGAGCGACGGTTTGGAGTCACATTGGTTACTCTGACTCGTCCCCGGGCCGGTAAGGCCGCTGAAGAACTCCTTGGGCAGGACCGGCCACTTCTGGGCCTGTGCCGCGTTGACCCCACCGAAAACCAGGGCGCAGGCAACGGAAGTGCCCAGCACCAATAGGCGAATAACTCTCTTCACCAGACCGCCTTTCTCGAAAGACTCGATAAATCCGCAGCCTGCCCAACAGCCGCGAGCAACGGCAAGAACGACACGACGGCTTAGTGCGAATGGACCCGCGCCGGAAATCAGGCCCGGCCGTGGGCCCGTTGCGCTCGGCGGGAGAGGGTGTCGATCACGACGGCCAGCAGCAGCACACCGCCGGTGATCATGAACTGGACGGCGGTCTGGATGTCCATGAGGGCGACGCCCGAGGCGATCGACTGGATGACCAGCACGCCCAGCAGGGCGGACCACGTGCTGCCGCGACCGCCGAAGAGGCTCGTGCCGCCGATGACGGCCGCCGCGATGGCGTTCATCAACAGGTCCGTGGAAACCGAGGTCTGGCTGACCGAGTTGATCCGTGAGGCCAGGAAGAGGCCACCGATGGCGGCCATCGTGCTCGACATCATGAACGCGGAGGTGCGCACCCAGACCACGCTGATCCCGGCGCGGCGGGCCGCCTCGACGCCGCCGCCCAGGGCGAAGATCATCCGGCCGTAGGCCGTGCGGCGCAGGACGTAGTCGAGGATGACGAGGACGACCACGAAGATCAGGAGGGCCAGCGGCAGGCCCTGGAACTGGTTGAGCACATACGCGGCGGCGAAGGCGAGCACCGCGAGCACGCCCGTGCGGACGCCGATCCAGACCGGGGCGCGGCTGGGCACTCCGGCGGCGCGGCGGCGCTTGACGTCGCGCCAGGTGGTGAGGAAGTACCCGGCGGTGCAGACCGCCGCCAGGGCGTAGGCGGCGGCGACATCGGAGAAGTAGTAGTTGGTCAGCTGGGCGACCAGGCCCTGATCGTCGAGGTTGATGGTGCCGTACGCGCCCATGATGGAGAGCATCAGGCCGTACCACCCCAGCAGTCCGGCGAGGGTGACCACGAACGCGGGGACGCCCACCACCGCCGTGAAGAAGCCGTGGACGAAGCCGACCGCCGTACCGCAGAGGACGCCCAGGACGATGGCGGGTGGTTCGGGCATGCCGAAGTTGACGTTCAACACGGCGAACAGGGCGGAGGCCAGGCCGCTCACCGAGCCCACCGACAGATCGATCTCGCCGATCAGCAGCACGAAGATCACGCCGACCGCGATCATGCCGGTGCCGACGATGTCCACGCTGAGGTTGGAGAGGTTGCGCGGGGAGAGGAAGTGCGGGTTGAGGACCTGAAAGGTGATCCAGATCGCGATCAGCCCGAGCAGGACCGGGACGCCGCCGAACGTACCGCCGCCCACTTTGCGCCCGAACACGTCGCTGAAGCGTTCGGCACCGTGGGCGCTGGATCCGCCGGGGATGCTCACAGTTCCCCCTCCCGCGCCGCGCGCCGCGTGACCGCGTTGTCGGAAGCGCCGGTGATGGAGGAGACGATCTGCTCCTGGGAGGTGGTGGTGACGTCGAAGAACCCGTTGTTACGGCCCAGGCGGAGCACCGCGACCCAGTCCGCGACGGCCTTGACGTCGCCCAGGTTGTGGCTGATCAGCAGCACCCCGAGCCCGCGTTCACGCAGCCGTTCCACCAGGTCCAGGACCTGGGCGGTCTGCTCGATGCCGAGGGCGGCGGTGGGCTCGTCCAGCATCACCAGGCTCGGTTCGCCGAGCAGTGCCCGGGAGATGGCGACGGTCTGCCGCTGGCCGCCGGAGAGGGACGCGACGGGTCTGCGGACGTCGGGGATGCGGATGGAGAGGGTGGCCAGCAGATCGCGGGTGCGGCGCTCCATCTCCACCTCGTTCAGGACGCCGATCCGGGTGATCTCGCGGCCGAGGAAGAGATTGCCGACGACGTCGAGGTTGTCGCAGAGCGCGAGGTCCTGGTAGACGGTGGCGATCCCCAGGTGCTGGGCGTCGTGCGGGCGGCCGATGTGGGTGGGGCGGCCCCGCCATTCGAGGGTGCCGGTGTCGGCCGGTTCGACGCCCGCGATCACCTTGACCAGGGTGGACTTCCCCGCGCCGTTGTCGCCCACCAGGGCGATGACCTCACCGGCGTGGATCTCCAGCTCGACGTCCCTGAGCGCCTGGACCGCGCCGAAGCGCTTGAAGACGCCACTCAGCGCCAGCAGGGGCGGGGCCGACGGTCGGGCCATCCGCGCCTCCCTTCATTCCGCGTCGTGCGGTGCGCCGTCCCGGTCGATGAGCCCGGCCCTGCGGCAGTCATCCGCGTACTTCTTGGTGCATATCTGATCGACGCGATACAGACCGTCCTTGATGACGGTGCTCTTGATGTTGTGCACGGTCACGGCCACCGGCTCGAGCAGCACCGCGGGTATGTCACGGGCGCTCAAGCTGTTGACCCGCTGCTTGGTGATCTTGCTGAGCGACTGGCCGCGTCCCGCCGCGATGGCCATCTCCGCGGCGGTGTACGCCTCGGGCTTGAACGGTTTGTAGACGGTCATGTACTGCTCGCCCGCGAGGATCCGCTGGATGCCCGCGACCTCGGCGTCCTGGCCGGTGACCGGGGGGATCGGATGGATCCGGGCGGCCTTGAGGGCGGTGATGACGCCCGAGGCCAGGCCGTCGTTGGCGGCGAGGACGCCGTCGATGTCGTGGGGGCCCAGGACGGCGATGGCGGCGGACATGTTGCGGTTGGCGTTCTCCGGACGCCAGCCGACGGTCTCGTAGGACTTGGCAATCTTGACCTTGCCCCGGAGGACGGACCGCGCGCCCCGCTCGAACCAGCCCGCGTTGGGGTCGGTCGACGAGCCGTTCATCATGACGATCTGGCTGCTCCTGGCCTTCGGGCCGAGTGCCCTCAGCAGCGCCTCACCCTGGAGCCTGCCGACGCTTCCGCCGTCGAAGGAGACATAGCCGGAGATGGGCCCCTCCGCGAGACGGTCGTAGGCGACGACCGGGACATGGGCCCGGTGGGCCTGGACCACGGAGTGACGGACGGCCTGGGTGTCCACCGCGTCCAGGATGAGGACATCGACCCCGTTCGTGATCATGGCTTCGATCTGGTTGCGCTGGGACGCCGGATCGTGCTGGGCGCTGGAGTAGCTCACCGTGCAGCGCGGGCACAGCTCCTTGACCCGCCGCTGTATCAGGGGCCTGTCGAAGCGCTCGAAACGGACGATCTCGTTCTCCGGGAGCAGCAGGCCGATGTGCAGGGGCCCGTGGCGATGGACCCCGGCCACGCTCATCGTCTCGCCGAGCTGGGCCGCCCTGCCGCAGGCGGCGAGGGACACGGCCAGGACGAGGCCCACCGCGACGGCGACGGCCACGCGGAGGCGGTCGCGCGTACGGGGGCACGCACGGGAACGCGTACGGGAGCGCGTGCGGGAACGGCTCATCGTCTCGCCCTCCTCCTTCTCGGCCCCCTCGGGCCTTCCGGGAGCTCCCCCGGAGGCCGGTCCGCAGACCCTTCCGTGGGCTCTTCCGCAGACCCTTCCGTGGGCTCTTCCGGGGGCCCTTCCGTGGGCCCTTCCGGAGGCCCTTCCAGGGGCCCGCCCGGGGGCTCCTTCCGCGGGGACGACAAGTTGATCTCGCCCCAGACCTGCTTGCCCCCGCTCAGCGGCACCGAGCCCCAGGTCTGCGACATCGCCTCGATCAGCAGCAGCCCCCGCCCGCCGGTGGCCTCCCAGTCCACGCTCGTCGGTTTGACCGGGGTACGCGGCGAGGGGTCGTTCACCGCGATCCGCAGCCGGTCCGCGGTCAGCGTGAGATTCAGCCGCACCTCGCCCCGGGTGTGCACCAGGGCGTTGGTGACCAGCTCGGAGGTGACCAGCAGGGCCACGTCCAGCTCGGCCTCCACCCCCCAGTTGCGCAGGGTGCGCGCGGTGAAGCGGCGGGCGTGCATCACCGCGTCGGGCAGCCGCCACACCGTCCAGCTGGCCCGGGTGGGCCGTACCCGCATCCCGTCGTAGCGCAGCAACAGCAGCGCGACGTCGTCGTCCCGGCGGCTGTCCCCGCCGAGGAGCGCGTCCGCGACCCCGCCGGGGTCGGACGGGTCGGCGCGGGCCAGCGCCTGGCGGGCCCGGCGCACCCCGTCGTCCAGGTCGAGCCGGGCGGATTCGACCAGACCATCCGTGACCAGCGCGATCAGGGTGCCGGATGACAGCCCGGCCGCGGTCATCGGGAACTCGGCGTCCGCGACCACGCCCAGCGGCGGGCCGCCCTCGACGTCGAGCTCCGCCGTGGTGCCGTCCGGGTGACGCAGCAGCGGCTGGATGTGGCCGGCCCGTACGAACCACGCCTCGCCCTCCTCCATGTCGAGGTCGGCGTAGCAGCAGGTCGCGAAGAGATCGGTCTCCATGCCGACGAGGAGGCGGTTGGCGTGCGCCACGACCACATCGGGCGGATGGCCCTCCACCGCGTAGGCCCGGATGGCGGTGCGCATCTGGCCCATGATCGTGGCGGCCGCGGCGCTGTGGCCCTGCACGTCCCCGATGACCAGCGCCACATGGCCGTCCGGCAGCGGGATGACGTCGTACCAGTCGCCGCCCACCTCCAGCCCCATCGTCGCGGGCAGATAGCGGGTGACGGCCACTCCGCCGGGCAGCTCCGGCAGCTTCCGGGGCAGCAGGCTGCGCTGGAGCATGGTGGCCAGCTCGTGCTCGGCGTCCAGGGCGTGGGCGCGCACCAGGGCCTGGCCCACCAGACCGGCGGTCGCGGTCAGCAGCGAGCGCTCCTCCGGGCCGAACTCATGCCGCTCCTCCCAGCCGATCAGGCATACGCCGACGATCCGACCGTCCGCCGGGAGCGGGAGGACGGCGAGGCCGCCGGGGCCGATACCGGCGAGCCCGGGTTCGAGATCGGCACCCTCGGGCCAGATGCTGACCTGCCCCTCCCGCAGCGCCTCCGCCAGTGTGGGCAGGGCATGGCTGGGCGGCTCGGGCCATTCGGAGCGCCAGGCGGCCCGCCACACCTCGGGCCAGGCGGCGGGTTCGGCGGGGGCGAGGACGGCGACCACCAGCTGATCGGCCTGGACCTCGGCGACCGCGAGCCGGCCCGCCCCGAGCGGATCGCGCAGCGCGCCGACCACGGCCCGGCCCACGTCGCGGACGGTGGTGGTCCCGGCCAGGGCGGCGGACAGCCGCTGGACCAGGGACACCTCGTCGGCGGTGGGCCGCAGATACGAGGTCTCCGCGATCACGCCGAGCATGCGCCGGGGGGTGCCGTCCGCCGCCGTCTCGACCCGGGCGCGCAGGCCCAGCCAGCGCAGCTCCCCGTTGGGGCGGCGGATCCGGAACTCCAGCTGCGCGGTGCCGGAGCTGAGCAGGTCGGGCTCCAGGACCGACATCAGGGCGGGGATGTCGTCCGGGACGGCCACCGCCAGCAGGGTCTCCACCCGTCCGTCGAAGTCCTCCCCGGGGATGCCGAAGAGGTGGAGCACCTGGGTGTCGGCGGTCAACCGCCCGCTGTCGAGGTGCAGGACGAACGAGCCGACCCGCAGCCGGTCCAGGGTGAGGCCGGGCAGTTCGGCCCGCCGCTGGGTGAGCGCCTGCGGTCCGGCCGCCTCGACCCCGGCGGCCACGTGGTGGGCGTAGAGCTCGATGAAGCCGCGGCGGTCGGCGTCGATCCCGCCGGGTGCCTCGTCCACCACCACCAGACACCCCAGCCCCTTGCCGTCCCCGCCGAGCGGCAGCGCCCCCAGCGAGACGCCGGGCGTGGTGGGGGTTTCGGGCGTGGTGGGCCCGATGGGGCCGTAGGCGGCGAGTTCGGTGGGGGTCAGCCACAGGGGGCGCCCGGCGCGGAAGGCGTCGGCGACGGGCGAGCGCCCGGACAGGGGGTAGCGAGCCGGCAGCGCGTACGACCGTCCGGCGCCGCGCACCGTCTCGGCCAACCGCAGCTCGGCACCCTCCGCGTCCAGCACATAGACAGCCACCAACGCGGTCCCCGTGAACGTCAGCACATGCCCGGTCACAGCACGCCTGCACCGCCTCCGTGCGTGGACCGCCGGTCTCGTGGGCGTACCCGGGCCCTTGATCGGCCTCCGCGCGGCGACCGGTCACGACCACCGGCGGGGCCTTCGCTGCCGCGCCCCCTCGAAAGGGATGGCGCCTCTCCTCAAAGCATGGCACAGCGGGGTGAACCCGGCCATCTCCCCTCGGGGCAACGGCGTACGGCGGCGACCCGGCGGTGCGGGAGACTGGGCGGCATGGTGCGGCTGCGGGTGGTCACGACGGACGACTGGCCGCTGTGGCGGGACGTCCGCCGGACCGCGCTGGCCGAGGCGCCGCACGCCTTCAAGTCCCGGCTCGCCGACTGGCACCGCGGCGGCGAGGAGCGGTGGCGCGCCCGGCTGGAGATGCCGGACGCCTACCACGTCGTGGCCCTGCTGAACGGCCGGGCGGTCGGGATGGCGGGCGGCATGCCCGGCGATGGGGACGGGAATGGGGACGGGCGGCCGCCGGAGCTGAGGTCGGTCTGGGTCAGCCCCGAGGCGCGCGGCCAGGGCGTCGGCGGCCGGCTGATCGCGGCGGTCGAGAGCTGGGCCCTGCGGACGGGCGCCACGGCGCTGCGGCTGGCGGTGCTCCCGGGCAACGCACCGGCGATCGCCCTCTACGAGCGGCACGGTTTCGCCGCCACCGGGGAGCCGGGGGATCTGCTGGCCGACGGCGTGACCAGGGAGCTGGTCATGGTGAAGGCGCTGCGGCGGAGTTGACCCGGCCCACCGCACCCGCCACCACAGTCGTGAATCCTGTTCATTGATATGGACACGCCATCAACTCTGCCCTACCTTGACTCTTGGTCTAGACCATGATCCAACAAGGGAACGGAACAGACCGGAGGTGGGTTGATATGCCCGCATTACGCATCAGACGCTTCCCCCGCGCCAGGGCGGTCCTGGCCGTTGCCGCGCTGCTCGGGGCCCTGTCGGCGGGGGTCGCGTCCGGAGGGACGGCCGCGGCGAAGGAGTCCGCGGCCTCGCCGACCGATGGATGGACGCAGACGTCGTTCACATACTCGATGCACAAGCCGTGGAACCTCGACCTGAGCGAGCGCTACAGCTACAACTCGAGCACGAAGACCCACACCATGTGGGTCAACTCCACCGACGAGCCGCTCGAAGAGGGCAGCGACACCGATCCGCGCACCGAAATGCGGTGGAAGCAGGAGTACACCTCGGGACAGCACATGTGGGACGCCGATGTGTATGTGCCGTCCGGGACCAGCGGCGCGGACATCATGCAGATCCTGCGGGTCAAGCACCCCAGCGGAACCCCGGCCACCGACATCATGTTCCGGGTGTCCAGCGAGAACGGCGGGACGCTCAAGCGCTATACGGACACGGTCATCAAGTCCGGTATCTACAACAAGTGGTGGAACCTGAAGGTCGCCCACAACGCGAGCACCGGAAAGATCCAGGTCTACGCCGACGACAAGCTCGTGCTGACGGTCGACGACCGGGGACCGGCGACCCGCCACTTCAAGAACGGCGTCTATCACCACGGCAGCGGCCGGGCCGAGGCGCGGTTCCGCAACATCCACTATTGGGTCAAGTAGAGGAGTGGGACCGTGTCCAGGAAACACCGTGTGACCGCCGGGATGTCCGCCGCCTGCGGGCTGCTGCTCGCGGCGTCGGGCGTCGCGCACGCCGAGGTCGAACCGGGCGGCTGGTCATCCGAATCCCCCGGGTTCAAGGTGCAGGAGCGCGGGTGCGGAGAGGTCGACAACCTCACCTTCGAGCTCACCTGCTCCACCGCGAGCGGGGACCAGCGGGCCGAGCGGCGCTATGACACCTACACCGGCGGGACCCATCAGTTCGAGGGCTACTTCCGGGTCACCAGCATGGGCGGCACCCGGATCAGCCTGAAGCAGACGTTCAACGACACCGACGGCGACGCCGGTCCGTACTTCATGCTCGCGGTCGAGCGCGGCGGGCGGCTGTACGCCGTGCACGGCGGGGACACCCTGTCCAACGCGGGCACGGTCGGGGCCACGGTGCGCGTCAACACGGTGCACCAGGTGGGCAAGGAGCACCGTACGTACATCAACGGCTCGCTCAAGCACACCGTGGACAGCCCCGGCGGCAGCTTCTACGACAAGTTCGGGGCGTACCGCACCAGCAGCGGCAACGGCCCGGCCACCGTGGTGTGGAGCAACGTCAAGTTCTGGCGCAAGTGAGCGGCTCGGTACGCGTCCTGGCGGCGGCGGTTCTCGTCGCCGCCGGACTTTCCGGAATCAGCGGGTGTGCGGCGTCCACGGAGGCGCCGGAAGGCGCCGGCGGGGGCCGGACGACCGGGACCGTGCTCAGCGTCGCCCGGGTCTCCCCCGTCGACGCCGAGCTGAGCTGGCACGGGGAGGCGCCGGGCGCCGCGGGGCGGACCGTGGAGTTCGCGACCGAGCCCGGGGGACCCTGGACGATCCTCACCTACGCCCCGCTCACCCAGACCACCTACCGGCACCCGGATCTGATCCCGAAGACCCACTTCTACTACCGGGTGCGGCCGTACTACGGACCCGCGTCCCGGGCGGTCGACGTCACCCTGCCGAAGGGATCGTTCACCAAGGCGGAGCAGCGCCAGGAGCACAGGTGGGCGCCCCCGCGCACCATCCGGCGGGCGGGGGTGCGCACCAGCCCCGTCCGACGGCCGTCGGCCACCCCGACCGATCTGCGCGCGACCGTCATGCACGCCAACGGCATCCGGTTCACCTGGACCGACCACGCCGAGGGCGAGCGGGGCTATCTGCTGGAGGACCGGCCCCGGGGCGGCGGCTCCTTCCACCCGGTCGCCGTGCTCGACCCGGACATCAACTCCTTCGGGCTGATCACCCTGCCGAACGAGAAGCGGGCCTCCTACCGGGTCCGTCCGTTCACCTACGGCGAGTGCTCCAACATCGCCCGGATGACCACCGGCGAGCGACCCGCCGGGCGCGGCTGAGCGCCACCGCCTCAGTCCCCGGTGTCCTGGGCGTCCACCGGGGACGGGGCGAGCACCTCCGGCAGCGGGGCGTGCCGCGCCCCGGCGATGAGGACGTCGAAGCCCCAGGCCAGCCGGTTCTGGGGGGACCCGGACAGCAGCCGCGGGCCGAGCGCGGCGATACGCGGATGGGTCCGCGGTGAGACGTCCCGCACCACCGTGGCGAGTGCCTGCCAGTCCGCCTCGCTCTGGGCGGTGTCGCCGGGGGCCCGGTTTGCGTGCTCGGCCGCGGTCGCGGTGGCGAACTGGAGCAGCAGATCGACCAGCCACGCGGCCCGGTCGGGCTCGAGGCCGCCCTCGTCCAGCAGCGTCAGCAGGGCCTCCACCAGCTTCAGATAGTGCTTGCCGAACGGGCGGGCCACCAGGGCGGACTGGGCGAGACCGGGGTACTCGAACAGCACCGCGGTGTACGAGGTGAGGATCCGCACCAGCCGGTCGCGCCACTCGCCGTCCGCCGTCGCCGGGCGCAGATCGACGGCTCCGAGTAGCTCGTCCAGGACGGCGGCGTGCAGCTCCGCCATGTTGCGTACGTAGACGTAGAGCGACGCCGGCCCGGTGTCCAGCTCCTTGGCCAGGCGGCGCATCGTCACCCGCTCCAGGCCCTCGGCACGCATGAGGTCGACCGTGGTGGCGATGATGCCTTCCCGGGTCAGGGCCGGTTTCGCCGGACGTTCCCGGCGGCTCCGCGGGGCGGTGGGGTGCGCTGTCATGGCGCCATCGTACCGGTCGACGAACGCGTTCGCCACGAACACGTTTGCCACGAACGCGTTCGTCGCCCTACGCTCCTGCCATCCACGGCGCATCCGCGCCGAGCCAGGGAGGCCCAGGGAGGCATCCATCGTCATGTCCACACAACGCCGTGAACGCCGTATCGCCATCGTCGGAGCAGGGCCGGGAGGGCTGACGCTGGCGCGCGTCCTGCACCTCCACGGCATCCCCTCGACCGTCTACGAGCTGGACGCGTCGGCGACCGCACGCGACCAGGGCGGCACGCTGGACCTGGACGAGGAGTCCGGCCAGCGGGCGCTGCTGCACGCCGGGCTGCTCGAGGAGTTCCGGCCGCTGAGCCGTCCCGAGGGCGGGGAGCTGCGGCTGCTCGGCAAGCACGCCGACGTCGGCTTCCACATCCCCCCGCCGCGGGACGGTGACGGCAACGACCGTCCCGAGATCGACCGCCGGGTGCTGAAGGAGCTGCTGCTGGGCTCGCTGCCGGAGGGGACCGTCCGCTGGGGCCAGAAGGTCAAGGCGGTCGCCCTCGGCGCGGCGGGGCGGCCCGCGCTCACCCTGGCCGACGGCACGGCCGTCGAGGCGGATGTGCTGGTCGGCGCGGACGGGGCGTGGTCCAGGGTCCGGCCGCTGCTGTCCGACGCCGATCCGGTCTACACCGGGGTGTCATTCGTCGACGGCCTCCTGAACGACGTGGACACCCGGCACCCGGCCGTCGCCGAACTCGTGGGCCGGGGCTCGATGTTCGCCCTCGCGGACGAGAAGGGGCTGTTCGCCCAGCGCAACGGCGGCGGCCGGATCCGCGTCTACACCGCGGTCAAGGCGCCGGAGGAGTGGAGCCGTTCGGGCCTCATCGACCCGGCGGACCCGGCGGCGACCAGGAAGCGGCTGCTGGACCTCTTCCCCGACTGGGACGAGGGGCTGCGCGCGCTGATCGCGGACAGCGACGGCCCGCTCGTCCCCCGGCCCATCCACGCCCTGCCCGTCGGCCACCACTGGGACCGGGTGCCCGGCGTCACGCTTCTGGGCGACGCCGCCCATCTGATGTCCCCCTTCGCCGGGGCGGGCGCCAACCTCGCCATGCTCGACGGCGCGGAACTCGCCCTCGCCCTGGCCGCCCACGACGACCTGGAGACGGCTCTGCACGCCTACGAGACAGCCATGTTCCCGCGCGCCGAGGCGGCGGCCGCGCAATCGGCCGACCACCTCGTCGACTTCTTCCAGCCGGACGCCCTGCGGATCCTGCGGGACGCCTTCACCACACTGACCGCCGGAGGTGCGGACCGATGACCACGCCCACCGAACTCACCACCGTCGAGCCCTACCCCGGTCTGCCCCTGACGGTGCGGGACGTGGGCGCGGGCCGCCCCGTGCTCGTGCTGCACGGCGGCGCCGGACCCGCCAGTGTGAGCGGCGTGGTGGACCACTTCGCCGCCACCTCCCGGGTGCTGGCGCCGACCCACCCGGGCTGGGAGGACACCCCGCGCCCCGAGTGGTTCGCGGGCGTGGACGACCTCGTCGAGACGTATCTGGATCTGCTGGACGACCGCGATCTGCGTGATGTCCTGGTCCTCGGCAGCTCGTTCGGCGGCTGGATCGCCGCGGAGATGGCCGTGCGCGACCGGGGCCGCCGCATCGGCGGGCTGGTCGTCATGGGCGCGTTCGGGCCGCGGCTCGAGGGGCACGAGGTGCGGTTCCCCACGGCGCCGCCCGGCCCGCCGCCCGGTGAGGGCTCCGGGCCC
The DNA here is from genome assembly GCF_039525925.1 of Streptomyces javensis. Lineage (NCBI taxonomy): Bacteria > Bacillati > Actinomycetota > Actinomycetes > Kitasatosporales > Streptomycetaceae > Streptomyces > Streptomyces javensis. The sequence continues at coordinate 81,005 of NZ_BAAAIF010000016.1, forward strand.
GGGGAAGGCTCCGAACCTGGTCAGGGCCCCGGGTCCGGGGAAGGCTCCCGGCCCGGACAAGGCTCCGGCGCATCGGCGCCGCGCCGGGGGCCCTCGCCCGCGGCGCTCCAGGCGCTGGCGGCCTACGCCGGGCCGACGAAGTCCGACCCGAAGCTGCTGCACCGGCTCGCCCGGGTGACGGTGCCCGCCCTCGCGGTGTGGGGCGAGAACGACACCGTCGTCCCGCCCGACTACGGCCGCGCGTACGCCGCCGCCATCCCCGGGGCGCGCTTCGAGCTGATCGCGGGCGCGGGCCACCTCCCCACCCGGGAGGCCCCGGAGGCCACGTTCGCCGCGATCGACGCGTTCCTGGGCGCCGCCGCCGGGCGATAGGCGCCACATCTCAGCTGGGACGTCCCGGCTGAGGTGCTCAGCTGGGGCGTCCCAACTGAGGTGCTCAGCTGGGGCGTCCCAGCTCCTTGCGGAAGAGCTCCAGCACATTGCCGCCGAGGATCTTCTCGATGTCCCCCTCCGGAAGGCCCCTTCGGACCAGCGCCTCGGTCACCAGAGGCAGTCCGCGGGGGCCTTCGAGGCCGGGGACCACCAGCCGGGCGTACTCGACGTCCTCGCAGCAGGGCGGGGTGGTGTCCGCGCTGACCTCCTTGATGAAGTCCGGCCCCAGGCCCACATGGCCGACGCCGATCACCTCGGCGATGTGGACGATGTGATCGGCCAGCCGGTCCACCGTGCGGTCGGCCGGGTCGGTGGCCAGGAACTCGCCGAGGAAGTTGACGCACACCGTGCCGCCGGTGGCCGCGATCCCGCGCAGCTGCTCGTCGGTGAGGTTGCGATGGTGGTCCAGCAGCGCGCGGGCGGAGGAGTGGGTGGCCAGCACGGGGCGGGTGGCCAGCTCCAGCACATGGGCCACCCCGGAGGCGCCGAGATGGGAGACGTCGAAGAGGATGCCCAGGCGCTCCATCTCCTTCAGCGCCTGGACCCCGGCCTCGGTGAGCCGGCTTCCGGTGGCGTCCTCACCGCTGCCGTCGGCCAGGGCGGTACGCCCCCAGTGGGCGAGCGAGGCGACGCGCACGCCGAGGCGGTGGAGGGTCGGGAGCAGCTCCACGTTGGCATCCAGCCCGGGGGCGCTCTCCAGCGCCAGCACCAGGGCGATCCGGCCGTCGGCGAGCGCCGCGTCGATGTCGTCGCCGTCCAGGCACAGCCGTACCTCGTCGGCGTTGCCCTCGGCGAGGGTATGGGCGCACTCGATCATGCGCAGCGTCTCGCGCAGTGCGCCCTCGGGGCGGAACTGGTCGTCGATGAAGACGGGCAGCACCTGGAGATCCACCCCGCCGTCGCGCAGCTGCGGCAGCCAGCGCTCCCGGAAGTAGTCCGCCCAGCGGTGCGGCGGTCGGGCGGTGACGGCGATCAGCAGGTCGTTGTGGGCGTCGGCGACGACGGCGCGCTGGTGAAGTGCACTGCTCATACGGACGACGGTGGCCTTTCGTGAGACCGGGACCCCGGAGGCCGGGGCCGGGGTTGGCGGCGGTCATCGTGGCGTACGGACCGGCCGCCGGTCCATGGATTTTCGTCTGGCGGACGGGGAATCGGCGGGCTGTTCCCCCCTCCCCGCCCCTTCCCTCAACTGGGGCTCCGCCCCAGACCCCGCTCCTCAAACTCCCCCAGCTACCGCTGGGAGGTGCCCCCTGGAGGGGCTGGAAGGTGGGGCTCCGCCCCCGGGCCCCGGGGGTCCGGGGGTCCGGGGGCGGAGCTCCTGCCACGCGGCGGAGCCGCATATCGATGCCGCGGGAGGGGCGGGGAGGGGAAAGGCCCGCCGCAGGCGCCACGCCCCGCCGGGCATCGCCCAAGACCGCATGCGGCACGCCGTCAGTTGAGGGCGATCAGCCCGATGGCCAGCCCCGCGCCGAGCAACCCGAGGGCCTGGGGCCGGGTGATCCGCTCCCGCAAGAACGTCAGCGCGAGCAGCACCGGCACCGCCGGATAGAGCGCGGACAGCACCACGGCGACGGACAGCAACTCCTGCCGGGTGGCGAGCAGATAGAGGATGGTCGCCAGGGTGCCGAGCGCACCCGCGACCACCGACACGGCGGCCGCCCGGCGGGGCAGCCGGCAGGAGGCGCCGGTGGCGGGGAACAGCGCCAGGATGACGGCCACCGACACGGCCCGGCTGACCACCACCGGCCACCATCCGGCCGAGGCCGGTATCCGGGCGAGCGCGAAGAAGTGCAGCGCCAGGCCCACTCCGGCGACCAGCGCCAGGACGACGGCCGGGCGCGGCCGGTCGGCGTCCGGCCCGTGCCCCGACCGCAGTGCGCGCGGCCCGCGCGGCTCATGCGGCCCGCCCAACTCGTGCGACTCAAACGGCCCGCGCCGCCCACGTAGCCCATGCGACTCACGGGGCTCGCGCCGCCCACGCGACCTACACCGCCAACGCCCCTCACGCGGCCCACACCGCTCAGACGACCCACGCGACCCACACCGTCCACGCAACCCACGCAACCCACGCAGCCCACGCGACCCACACCGCTCAGATGACCCACGCGACCCACACCGTCCACGCAACCCACGCAGCCCACGCGACCCACGCAGCTCACGCGGCCCACGCAGCTCACGCAGCTCACGCGGCCCGCTCGACCCACTCGGCCCACTCGGCCCACCGCGCGAGACCAGCCAGAGCGCGGGCAGCCCGAGCGCGATCCCGGTGAGCGCCAGGGGCGAGGGTCGGTCGCCGAGGAGGGCGATCCCGGCCAGCACCGGCAGCCCTACCGCCGTGACGTCGCTGACCGGCACCACGACGCTCATCGGCCCCTGGTTCATCGACCAGTAGAGGCACGCCACGCCCACCCCGGTGCCGAGCCCCGAGAGCGCGCCCCAGCCCAGGGCCGACGGCGGGGCGTCGGCACCCTGGGTGAGCAGCACCGGGACCAGGCTGACCACCGTGCCGCCCGCCTGGGCGCAGGCCGCGACCGTCACCCCGTGCCGGTGGCGGGAGACCAGCCCGCTCAGGAAGTGGGTGGTGCCGAAGCAGAGCGCCGAGGCGACGGCCAGCAGCTCACCCATGGTCCGTACGGGCCCCGTCCCCGTCCTCGGCCGCGGTCGGGGTCGCGGACCGGGCGGCCGCCCGGTCCGCGGCCCCGACCGGGCACTCGACGCCGTCCGGGGTGCAGGCGGTCCGGTCGCACAGCCGGCACATCCGGTCGGCCGAGCCGCTGCCCTGGTAGAGCCCGTCGAGCAGCGTGGCCAGCAGTGCGCCGAGGTCGCGGACCTCCGCGTCGCCGAGGCTGTCCAGCACCTCGGTGAGCCGGGAGGTCCGCGAGGTCAGCAGCCGGCCCGCGGTCCGCCGGCCCTTGGCGGTGGGGTGGACCCCGGTCCAGTTGCCGATTCCGCGGCGCCGCTCGACCAGGGCGTCCCGCTCCAGCCCGTCGACCATCCGCACCGCCGCGGACTGGGTCAGCCCGACCCGGCGGCCGAGCTCGGTCACGCTCACGCCGGGGTCGGCGCGGAGCACGATCAGCGCGGCGGCCGCGCTCATGCTCAGGCGGGACGCGGCGGCCGGGGCGCTGAGCAGATCGTCGGTGATCGCCAGCGCCGTGGCCCCCAGCAGATTCGCTACGCGTTCCCTCTCATCATGCATGAGTCATGCATACCCGGCGGAGCTGATTCCATGCGCCGCCCGGCGGGGTGAGAGGATCGGGGCGGGACGGCCCGAGGGAGGAGGCGGGAGATGTCGGTGGAGATCACCTGGTGGGGGCATGCCACCGCGACCGTGCGGGACTCCGGTGTGCGGGTGCTGACCGACCCCCTCTTCGTACGGCGGCTGGCCCATCTGCGGCGCCGCCGGGGAGCCGTGCCACCGGCCGCCGCGGCGGTGGCGGACGTGGCGCTGGTCTCGCATCTGCACGCCGACCATCTGCACCTCGGCTCGCTGGCCAAGCTGCTGCCCGGCACCCGGCTGGTGGTGCCGCGCGGGGCCGGGCGGGCGGTGCCCGGGCTGCGGCGGGTGGTCGCGGCGCGGGAGCTGCGGGTGACCGAGATGGCGCCAGGGGACGTGTGCGCGGTCGGCGAGGTGCGGATCCGGGCGGTACCGGCCGCGCACGACGGGCGGCGGCTGCCGTACGGGCCGAGCCGGGTGCCCGCGCTGGGGTACGTGCTGAGCGGCGAGTCGACCACGTACTTCGCGGGCGACACCGGGCTGTTCGACGGGATGGCGGAGGCGGTGGGCGCCTGCGATGTGGCGCTGCTCCCGGTGGGCGGCTGGGGGCCGTACCTCGGCCCCGGCCATCTCGACGCGGGCCGCGCGGCGCGGGCGCTGGCGCGGCTGGGGGCGCGCTGCGCGGTGCCGGTGCACTACGGGACGTACTGGCCGATCGGGATGGACGCGATCCGTCCGCATGAATTCCACGCCCCGGGCGACGACTTCGTCCGCCACGCCGGGCGGCTCGCCCCCGACGCGGTGGTGCACCGGCTGGTGCACGGGGAGTGCGTGCGGCTGGAGCCCGCCAGGTGATAGGGGATCTGGCGGATCTGGCGCGGAGCGTGCCGTCCGAATCGACACAGCAGGCGGTGGGGTACCCCTCGCTGTTCCTGCTGGTGGTCTTCGGGTCACTGGTGCCGGTGGTGCCCACCGGGGCGGTGGTCTCCTCGGCGGCGGTGGTGGCCATCCACCAGACCGCTCCCCCGCTGTCGCTGCTGGTGGTCTTCGGGGTGGCCTCGCTGGCCGCCTTCTCCGGCGATGTGATGCTGTACTGGCTCGGGCGGCGCGGGGTGCGCTCGAAGAACGGCTCGCGGTGGCTGGAGCGGATCCACGACCACGCGGCGCCGGAGCGGCTGGACCAGGCACAGGCGCGGCTGGACGAGCACGGGGTGGCGGTTCTGGTGCTGTCCCGGCTGATCCCGGCGGGGCGGATACCGGTGATGCTGGCCTGCCTGCTGGCGCGCTGGCCACTGCGGAGGTTCGCCCGGGGCGCCGGGCCGGCGGCGCTGGCCTGGGCGGTGACGTATCAGCTGATCGGGATCCTGGGCGGCTCGCTCTTCCCCGAGCCGTGGGAGGGCGTGGCGGCGGCCGTCGTTTTGACGGTCGTGATCAGCACGACGCCCGCGGTGTGGCGCCGCGTACGCCGCCGTACGGCGGAGGACGCCCGGAGCGAGGCTGCGGGCTGACGCCCCGCCACCCCGGAGCGAGGCTGCGGGCTGACGCCCCGCCACCCCGGACCGGGCCCGAACGGCCCGGCCCGCTCCGGCAGCGTCCCTGCCGTACCGGCCCGCCCGGGGGGCTTTCCCCTCCCCGCCCCTTCCCGATACCAGGGGCTCCGCCCCTGGACCCCGAACCGGGGCTCCGCCCCAGACCCCGAGGCCCGGGGCCGAGCCCCGCCACGCGGCGGAGCCGCATACCCATGCCGCGGGGAGGGGCGGACCCCCGCTCCGGGACCCCGGCCCGGGACCGGGGCCAGACCTCCGGCCCGAGGTCTGAGGCAGCGCCCCGGTCCGGGGCCGGGGGCAGCGCCCCAGTTTCGGGGCCAGGGACAGCACCCCGGTCCGGGGCCAGGGGCAGCGCCCCCGTTCGGGGCCAGGGAC